>JANYEY010000099.1 GCA_025359685.1 Sphingomonadaceae bacterium
CGCCGGGGAGGGGGACTTTCCATCTAAATACAGAAATCGAGCGCGCCGGTAACCGGGTTGCGCCGGCGGTTGGCCACCATCCGGTCATAGAGCCCGGAAATCTGCTGGCTGCCGGTTTTGACGAACAGGAACGGCAGGAAGGCGTGAACCATGCAGGCGAGGCCGGCCAGCATCATCCGCGCGCCAAAGCCGGTCGCGGTGACGAGGTGTTCGCTATAGCTTTCGCCGACGCTTTCGGGATGATCGGTAAACAGGCGCATGGTTGACATCGGCAATTCCCCCGTTGAAACTATGGCCTAGAGAATAGCGCGACAGAATCGCAAAAACATCTCCTGATTTCTGGCTATTTCCCGATTCTGCGGTTATTGTGTCCCACATATGAGCGAAACGGCGCAACTTGATACCATCGATTGGGCCATCCTGCACGTGCTGCAAATCGATGCGTCGCTTCCCGTCCATGAGGTCGGCGAACGGGTTGGCCTTTCGAGCAACGCCTGCTGGCGCCGCATCCGGCGGCTGGAGGACTCCGGGATTATCGCCCACCGCGTCGCGCTGCTCGATCCCGAAAAGCTGGGGCTGGCCACCACCGTCTTCGTTGCGATCCGCACCAACCGGCACGATCCCGCCTGGCTCGAAGCTTTTTCGCGCGGGATCGCGGAAATCGATGAGATCAGCGAATGCCACCGCATGGCTGGCGAGGTCGATTACCTGCTCAAGATCGTGGTCTGTGACATCGCCCATTACGACCGGATCTACCGCAAACTGATCGCGCGCATTCCCGACATCGCCGACGTCAGCTCGACCTTCTCGATGGAAAAGATGAAGGCGACCACCGCGCTGCCGCGGCCGAGCTAGGCCTAAAAGTCCCCGACAACCTGCACCGTAACGGCGCGCGGCGCGGTGTAGGTCCAGCCGCCGCTGGTCGAGACTTGCCAGCCGTAATTGCCAAACAGGTTCTGCACCAGGGGCCGTAACAACAGGTCGGTCTTGCCCAGTTTGAAGCGGTAGCGCGCGCCAAGGTTCAGCGTGGCGCGCGGCGCGGCGTAGAGCGTGTTGGCGCTGTTGCCGACCCGGCTCGAATAGCTGTTGAGCGCAAGGTCGAACGACCATTTGCCCTTCCCACCGCCCAGTCGCCAGTCGAGATTGATCACCCCGTGGCGCCGCACCTCGCCCACCGGGCGCGGGCCAATCTGGCCCGTGCTCACCGCTTCCCCGGCGATCTTCGGGTCGAGCAGGAGCAGTCCGCCGACCACGTTCAGCCCGGGCAGCACCTGTCCGGTCAGCGAGAACTCGATGCCGCGATGGGTAAGCTCACCGAGCTGGCGATAGCGCAGCCCTGCATCCAGATTGTAGTAGGGCTTGGTGATGGAGAAGACCCCGGCAATCAGCGTCAGATGCGGAGTAATTGCCAGCTTTACCCCAGCTTCGACCTGGCGGGTATGGATCGCCGGTGGCGCTTCCGCGCGGTTGACCGCAACGTCGGGGGCGATCAGCGCCTCTTCCTGTCCGGTCGCCGCCGCACCGTAGACGGTGATGCCCTTGGCCAGTACTATCGAGGCGGACACGTTCCAGGTAATCGGGCTGTCGCGGCTGACCGGATCGGCCACGAGCGGGTCAGCAAAGTCGACCGCCTTGGTGTAGCGCGAGCGCGACAGCCCGGCATCAAGCGAGAAGCCGTGATCGGAGACCAGCCCCCAGGCCGCGCCATAAGTCAGTTGGTCGACCCGGTCACGGTTCTTGGTGCCGATGCTGTAGACCGGCTCGGGGATGTTTGCGTTGGCGAGCAGGCTTGAGGGACCGTACTGGAACGAGGCGGCGCCGCCGAACCGGCGGACCTTGTGCCGTCCGCGTAGCGACAGCAGCACCTGCTGGTGCAGCGATCCGCTGTGCCACTGCTTGACCAACCGCGTTTCGCCCGAGAGCGAGGCATCGAACGATCCCGCGTCGGCAACGATCCGGTGTCCACCGGTGGTGCCGTTTGCCAAGACCCCGGTGTAGAGATCGGCAAACGCCTTGTGCTGGTCACGGCGGGTATAAAACAGCCCGCTCTCGAGCCGCAATCCAGCCGCAAGCGGGAGCTTGGCCACCGCGCCCCAGACCCAGGTGTCGGCACTCCGGCCGGTCCAGCTTGGGCTCAGATCCTCACCGCGCTTAAGGGCGGGCGGTCCCCCAGTGCCAGCGAGGAACAAGGTCGGCCGCGCCTCGTCGCTGCGGAAGCGGAAATCGCCAGTGAACAGCAGCACCTCGGCTCCGGGCCGCGGCCGCCAGGCCAGCGTCGCGCCGATGGTCCGGGCTTGCCCCGCGCCGCCTTCGGTGCGCCTGAGTTCGCGGAAACCCACACCAGCGGCGATCCCTAGCCGCTCGCCATCGAGCGGCTGCTTCACTTCGAATGAACCGCCAAGTCCCAGCGAGTTCGAGGAACCGGTGTCGAGCGTGAAGCTCTGCACCGCAGCGCTGCGCGGCTGCATAACGGAAAAATCCGCGATGCCGGTCGGCGCGGGAAACGGATAGTGCAGCGCGGCCGGGCCAACGCGGATCGTGTTGCCGTCGATCACCCGGGTCGAGAGCTTGTCGACCTGATCAAAGTAAAGCCCTTCGATGCGGACGTTGCCGGCATCCACCGGGCTGAATCCCCGCACGTCGTCGCTCTCGTAGAGCCCGCTCTTCTCGTTGCCGACAGTCTTGCCGAAACCGTCGCTAGATTGAGTGGTGACGTTCTCGGAAGCACGCTGCGCCTGCGCCGCATGCGGCATCAGCGCCAGCCCCCCAGCCAGCGCGGCCCCCAGTTGCAATGTGAAACGCACCTGCCGCCCTTAGCGGAAGAGTCGCTAATGAAAAGGGGGGTTACGAATCTCCGCGTTCGGCCGGGTCTTCGTGCAGCCATGCGGCATGGCGCGGGGCGCGTTTGGTCGCCGCCCAATCGTTGAGCATGACCGGGGCGAGCGCGCGCAGTTCGGCGTATTGATCGGGCGTGCCGATATTGCATGCCAGTTCAAGCCGATGGCCGTTGGGATCGAAGAAATAGATCGAACGGAAGATGCCGTGGTACGTCGGGCCGAGCACCTCGACCCCCTGCGCCTCGAGATGTGCCTTGCCGGCAAGCAGCGCGTCGAGATCGGCGACCTCGAAGGCGATGTGCTGAACCCACGCCGGGGTGTGCGGATCCTTGCCCATCTCGGGCTGCTGCGGCAGTTCGAAGAAAGCCAGCACGTTGCCTCCGCCGCAATCGAGGAAGATGTGCATGTAGGGATCGAACTCACCGGTCGAGGGGACGTGATCCTCCGCGAACGCAGTGATGTAAGTCATCCCCAGCACGCGCGCGTACCAGTCGACCGTCTCCTTCGCGTCCTTGCAGCGATAGGCGACGTGATGGATTTTATCGAGGACCGGGGGCTGGGTCATTCCGCAGGCTCCTTCGCGGCGTTGTTGCTTCCTAGCACCCCGCGCTTCATCTGGTCGCGCTCGATCGACTGGAACAGCGCGGTGAAATTGCCCTCGCCAAAGCCTTCGTCCTTCTTGCGCTGGATGAATTCGAAAAACACCGGACCGATCTGGGTCTCGCCGAAGATCTGCAGCAGCAGCCGCGGATCATCGTTCTCGGTCGAACCATCGAGCAGGATGCCGCGCCGCTGCAACTCGTCAACGGGCTCGCCATGGCCGGGCAGGCGCTCGGCCAGCATCTCGTAATAGGTCGCTGGCGGGGCCGACATGAACGGTACGCCAAGCGCTTTGAGCTTGTCCCAGGTTGCGATCAGGTCATCGCAGATCAGCGCGATATGCTGGATCCCCTCGCCGTTGTAGGCGCGCAGGAATTCCTCGATCTGGCCGCCGCCAGCCTTGCCTTCTTCGTTCAGCGGAATGCGGATCTTGCCGTCGGGCGCGGTCATCGCCTTGCTGGTGAGCCCGGTATATTCGCCCTTGATGTCGAAATAGCGGATCTCGCGGAAACCGGGGATGCGCTCATAAAACGAAGCCCAATGCGCCATCCGCCCGCCGTAAACGTTGTGCGTCAGGTGATCGATCAGCTTGAGTCCCGCCCCCACCGGATGCGGATCCACGCCCGGCTTATAGACAAAATCGATGTCGTAGATCGACAGATCGCCAAACGTGCCGCCTTCATAGCGATCGACAAGGTAAATGATCGATCCGCCGATCCCGCGGATTGCAGGGAGATTCAGTTCCATCGGTCCGGTCTTGACCTCGACCGGTTCGGCCCCGCGTTCGAGCGCCGCAGCGTAAGCCTTGGCGGCATCGCGCACGCGCCAGCCCATGCCGCACGCCGACGCGCCATGCTCGGAGGCGAAATAGGCAGCCGGGCTGCGCGGTTCGTAATTGGCGATCAGGTTGATTCCGCCCTGGCGCCACAGCTGAACGTCCTTCGAGCGGTGCTGGGCAATGCAGGAAAAGCCCATCTTTTCGAATACCGGTTCGAGCAGGCCCTTTTCAGGGGCGGAGAATTCGACGAATTCGAACCCGTCGAGGCCCAGCGGATTGTCGAACAGGTCGGCCATGCGATTTGCGCTCCAGCGATGAAATTGGTTGCAAATGAAACTAATTACATCGCCGCGGCGAGTCAAGCTTGGTGCGCCGCGATCAGGTCACGGTAGTGCGCAAAGAGCTGCTCGAAGTGACCCCGCATGGTCTGCACCTTGGCGTGACTTCGCGGCCAGCCTTGTGCCGCCATTTGCAGGATCGCGGCAGCCAGTTCGCCAGGATCGGCCGCCCGGTAAGTCAGCCCGCCGCCCTCCGCAGCATGGTCCGCCGCAGCTCCGCGATCCGGCACGATGACTGGAGTTCCGCTGGCCAGCGCCTCCGCCGTGGCCAAGCCAAACGTTTCGGCATCGCCGCCGTGAACGACGGCATCGGCGCTCGCGAGCATGGCGGCGAAGCGAGGCCGGTCGCGCACCGGGTCAAGCAGCCTGATATGCGGATTGCTGCCGATCGCGCGCAGCACCTGCGGCTTTTCGCGCCCTTCACCCAGCAGGATCAAGCCGAGCGGGCGCTCGCGGGACGCGCGTTTGAGCGCTTCGATCACCACCGACCAGCGTTTCTCGGCCGAGAGCCGCCCCACGGTGAGCAGCAGGCCCGCCGTCTCGGGCAGACCCAGGTCGGCGAGCAACCCGGCGCGCAAAGCCGGATCACGGTTGGCGGGGGAGAAAACCCCTTCCTCCACCCCCATCGGGATCAGCGAGGTATGGGCCCCCCCCCCTGCCACTAGGCGGTCCTGAAGGTCGCGGCTGGCACAGATCACGCTGTCGTAAACCTGCGACAGGCCCCGGAGATGACGCAAGTAGGGGGCGAACAGCCGGTCGGTGGCGCGGCGCGGGAGCAAGGGATCGAACCAGCGATAGGCATAGGCCGTCATCGGATCGGCGTGCATGAACAGGCTGCGCGGCACGTTTCCGCGCCAGTTCGCCACCCACGAAGGACTGCGCCACGGCGAGCCGACCTCAACCAGGTCGGGCTGCAGTTCGTCCAGCGCGGCGTGGAGCGCCGCCTGATCGCCGAAGTACCAGTAATTCTTGTCGACGATCAGCCGCGGGCTGGGGATCGTCACGATCCGCGCACCGAGCCCGCGCTCGATCACCTCGTACCGATCACCGGGCGCGAGAATGACGATCTCCGCGCCCAGCTCAGGCCCGAGCCGCAACTTCTGTTCGACGTAAGTTTTTACCCCGCCACCGTGGGGCGTGTAGAACGCGCAAACATCGACCAGTCGCACCTAATTGGTTTTCAGCGGCGCGACGCCCAGCCCGTTCTTGTAATTCAGCACCACCGAGATTTTCGAAACCCCGCTGCCGTTCACAACCACGCGCGAGTTCTTCACGCTGGGCTTACCCCAGCCGAGGTGCGGGTTGGAGGAAAACCCGATCCCGTCGATCTTCCACTGGAAGCGGCGGTCCATGTTGCGGTCGTGCAGCACCGAAACGGCATAGGTCCCCGGCCCCGGAATGCGCACACACAGCACCACCGGACCCGACTGCGGGACCGGCACTTCAACGCGGCGGAAAGTCTTGCCCGCGGCAACCAGCACGTTGTCGTCAGCGAGAAAATCCTGCTCGTTGCCCGGATAGATTTCCAGCTTCATCTGGCCGCTGCGGTCCTTCATGCCCACCGCTTCGACCAGCAACGCCGGGCCGGGTTCACCGGCGCGACAACGCCCTTCGGCTTTGCCAAGATCGGGCGAACTCTTGAGCGCCGGACCGGCCGCCAGCAGCAGCGGCAGCGCCAGGGTTACAGCAAGAGGCTTCATTTCACTTTCTCCGCATCGAACAGGCCGGTGAGGCCGAATATGGTTCCGATCATCAGGTGTGCAACCAGCAGCAGCACGGCCATCATTGCCATCAGTGCCGCAACATCTGCCCCCTTGCCCAGGAACAGCACGGTAATTCCGGCAAAGACAACATCCTTGTTGGGCAGCAAGGGCAGCCTTGAGATCAGCATCCGCAAGGTTGCCAGGACCAGCCACAGGGTAATCGCCACGCCGGGCAATACTGCATGCCACATCACCGCCGAAGCAATCAGGATTACTGCAATACGCGCCAGATGTGCAGCTGAGATGAACCACAGGTCAGCCTTGGGCAGCGTGAACAACTGGCGGCGCAGCAACAGGATGCCGAGCGACGTCAGCAGCACCACGCCCAGCGAAGCAAACGCAGTGGTTCCTTCCATGCCGAGCTGCCCGCCCGAAACGTAAGGCCAGGCGAAGGCAAGCATGACCAGCGTCGCGCCATTGCCGGCCAGCGCGGAGAGGATCGTCATGTCCTTGATCGCTCCGAACGGTGCTTCGGACAGCCGCGTACGCGCCCGCGCCCAGGCATAGAACTGCGCCTCTCCCAGGTATCCGAGCAGCAATTCGTTGGCGACAAGCTTGCGCAGCAAGGCTCCGATCCCGGCCACAGGCATCGCCCAGAGGCGGCGATAGACCACCCATTCGCTGATCGGACCGGCGAAGTAATAGACCGCAAAAGCAACCCAGAAGACCGGGCTGGCCGGGATCAGACCCTGCACCTTGGCGAAATCGAGATCCTTGAACTGCAGCGCCACGGCGACCAGCAAGGCAAGTGATACGGCCATGCTGGCAAGCGCCGCCCAGCGGCGGCTGCGCGGCGAGGCGGCTGGCTCTTCGCTCACCGCATCGATCCCTTGCGGGCAGAAGGCCAGTTGCCCGGACATAGCGCCGGGCCGTGGCCGGCAAGCGCTGAACCGCCGCTGAATTCGATTGCCGTCATGCTGCGGCCAGGCCTTCGAACAGCGCGCGATAAGCCGCAGCGGCGGCAGGAATGGTAAAACTCTCGGTCGACCGCCGCGCTGCTGCGGGATCGAACGGCATGGTCAGCACATCGTGCATCGCATGTGCCAAAGCCGCCTCATCGCGGATCGCAACCAACTCGGCAAAACGGCCTGCGCCAGTGAGCGAATGCATCGAAACGCTGCAATCGGTTCCGGCAATCGGCAGCCCCGCCGCAAGCGCCTCGACGATCACCGCAGGCACGCCTTCATAGTCCGACGACATCACGAAGGCCGAGGCTGCAGCCAGATGTGGTGCCGGATCGCAGTGCCCGGGCAAAGACACCCGCTCCGCAATCCCGAGCTGCACCGCCAGCCGCTCAAGCTTGGCGCGGTCTGCTCCTTCACCGACGATTACCAGCCGCGCGCCGGGATCATCGAGCCGGGTAAGGGCGCGCAGCAACAGCGGGAAATTCTTCTGGCCGGACAGCCGCCCGACCGCGACAAAGTTCGGCGCGCGCGGCGCCGCGCCATCGCGCAGAATCGCGCCGAGCGCATCGCGCTGCGCCACCTCGAGCGATGGATCGTCGACAATCGCGATGGCCGGATCGCTGACCTGCATCGCCGCGGCGATCTCGGCGCGCATCGGCGCGGCCATGCCGATAAACCGGTCGAACAGGCGGCCCTGAAGGCGCAGCCAGAGGTGATAGAACCAGCGCACCGGCTGGGGCAGATCGCGACGTTCAAGGTCGTTGCTGATCTTGATCGCGATGGGCGGACAGCGCCGCCCCAGCAGCAGCTTCACCGCCGCCCCGATGATGGCGTAAGTATTGCCGGCGAGGAACAACACGTCGACTTGGCCAACCCGCAGCCAGCGCCACGTGCACCAGATCATCCAGATCGTTTCCCACGCGGCGGTCGGGAATGGTTCGGGCCGCCGCACATAGTCAAGGCTCGGCGCAATGCCCTGCATCGCCCCGGCATCACGCCCGAGCAGGACCATTACCTCCACCCCTTCGGCCTGCCAGGCACTCGCGAGGTTGAGCGCAACCCGCTCGACCCCGCCGGGCTCGAAGCTGTGGATCGGCATCGCAATGCGCAAAGCCGTCACCGGGTCAGGAGCTCGGCATAGCGACCGGCGCGGCGGCGAGCGGCGAAGGCTCCGAAAGTGGCGGAGATGCTGCCCAGCAGCGCGGGAACAGTCACATCGCCAGGATGCACGGCAGCGCGCACCACCGGCTGCACGTGCAGTGCATGACGCGCGAGCCCGGCAAAGAACCGCGATGACAACTGGCGCGTTTTCGACCGGCTCGCCCAAGTGATAACCGGGCCTGTGGCGAACACCTTGCCGGTTTGCGGTTGCCACACCCGCATATGGTCCTCAGCCAGCGCGAAATTGCTCTCCGCCAAGGCCTCACGCGCGCCATCGCCATAGAGCCACGCAGGCGCGATAAACCCTGCAACCGGCCGTCCGATCGCATCCTCGATCAACTTGCGCCCGTCGGCCATGCGCTGCGTGGCAACTTCACGCGAGAGGCCAAGAAATTCACCCTCGCCCGCAGTCATGTGTTTCGCCTTGAATGCCGCTGCACCGGAATGTTCGGCCAGGTCCTTGTGGTACCAGCCGTGGACGAACATCTCGACGCCCTGGTCCGCCCATTCGCGCAGGCGGCGCTGGAACGCGATGCTTTCCGCCAAGGGCGCCTCGCTCCAGTGGTTCGGCACCACCAGCATCGCAAACTTCGGCCCACCCAGAATGCCGCCCAGCAGTTCGGCCAATTGGTCCACCTCGCGCTCGAAGCGCGGGCCGACATCGTGGATCGAGGCGAGCAACAGCTTGGTCATTGCGCGCCGCCTATAGCGGCATTTGCTGGCTCGCGCAGTGGAAACTGCCGCCGCCGCCGAGCACGGCATCAGCCATGATCCCGATCACCTCGCGGTCGGGGAACAGCTCGGCGATTCCCGCGACCCCGTCGGCATCGTGCGGACTACCGTAAACCGGCACCACAACCAGCTTCGAGGTGACCGCGAAATTCATGTAGCTGGCGGGTTCGATCCGGCCGCCGACTTCGATCCGTCCGGGTGAGGGAACTTCGCGCACCGCCACTCCGAATGCTTCGGCGCGCGCCTTGGCATCGGCGTAGATCGCGGCATTCGGATCGTCCGCCCCGGTTGCTCGTGGCAGCGCCAGCACCCCCGGCGCAACGAAGCGGGCGAGGTTATCGACGTGCCCGTCGGTGTGGTCATTGATCAAACCGTCGCCCAGCCAGAGCACGCGGTCGAAGCCGAGGTCGCGCTCCAGCCGCGCTTCAATTTCGCCGCGCGACAGGCCGGGGTTGCGATTGGGGTTTAGCAAGCACTGCTCAGTGGTTGCGACCAGCCCGGTGCCGTCGCTATCAATCGCCCCGCCTTCAAGCACCCAATCGGCGGTCTCGACGGCCAGCCCCGCATCATGCGCCAGCTCCGCCCCGATCTCTTGGTCACCGTCCATCAGGTACTTGCCGCCCCAGCCGTTGAAGCCGAAGCGCTTGGCCACCTGCCGCCCGCCGCGCGCCACCACCAGCGGTCCGGTATCGCGCAACCACACATCGCCAAAGCGCCGCATTTCAAGCTTCACCTTGCCCGAACACAGCGAGGCGGCCCGCGCGCGGCTGGCTTCATCGCGCACAATCAGCCGCACTTCCTGACCACTTTCCGCAACCGCAGAGGCGAACGAAGCGATCTGTTCCTGCGCGCGCTCGAAATAGCCGGGCCATTCCTCGGCCAGGTGCGGGAACCCCACCCACAGCCACTGCTGCGGATGCCATTCTGGGGGGAGAAAATTATTTGACATGTATATAAATCGAAATATACATAAAATCGACATCCGAGGAGAAGTTTGATGGGAAAGTATGATCCATTGACCCAGTATCTGCAAAACAAGCCGGTGGAAATCTGGGAAGCGCGATTCTCGGATGTGGAAAGTGTGTTAGGGTTTCCTTTGCCCCGCAGTGCGCACGAATATCCGGCGTGGTGGGCCAACCAGGAACCTGGCCACAGCCAGACCCGGGGTTGGCAGGATGCGGGATGGGAAACCGGGCAAGTCGATCTGTCGGCCAAAAAGGTCCGGTTCAAACGGCGGCAGCGACCGATGAGCCAGCGCGCCAATTCGGAAACCGCTGTGAACGCATCGAAAAAGCCAGATCTCGACGATCTTTGGCGCAGGGCGAGCGAGATCAGCGAAATTACCGACCGAATGGAGCTCGAACGGGCTGCATTGCAGTGCTTTATCGAAAGTGAGGCCGGGCGGCAGCTCGCGGAGATGGGCGGCACGATGCCCGATATAGAGCTTCCGCCCCGGCGCAGGATCAGTTGGTGATCCTCGCGGATACCTCGGTGTGGATCGACTTTTTCCGCAAGCCCAACGCGCATGTAAAAGAACTGTCAGAGCAACGACGCATGGTTTGCCACCCATTCGTGGCCGGCGAACTGGCAGCAGGCAGCCTGCACGTACGCCATCGCATGATCATGATGCTACGGAACTTGCCTCAGCTGCAGCCGGTGAACGACAGTGAATTCTACGCGTTCCTGGAGCAGCACGAAGTCAACGGCAGGGGCATGGGTTTCGTCGATATCCACTTGCTAGCTGCTGCTTCGACAGCCGGAAACGTTCGAGTTTGGACTAAGGATCGCCGAATGCTGGAACAAGCCGTCCGCTTGGAGTTGGCCTACCAACCCTGAGGGCCCTACTTTGCCCCGGCGCGGTTCTTGTCACGAATGCGGCGGAATTCGTCGGTTTTGTGCCAGTTGGGCCAGTCGGTGGTCATCGCGAGGCTGCGGCCGAGGCGGTAGAACAGTGAGATTTCCTGGACGGCTCCCGACCAGTCCCACGTTGGATCATACTGATCGCTTGGCTGGTGGTAATGGTGCTGGACAAAGTTCTCGGCTGCTGCGTCGCCGGCCGCCTTGCCGCCCTGCACCCAGTCGCTGCCGCGCCCGACCGAGAACATCGGTACGCCCAGCTTGGCAAAGCTGAAATGGTCGCTGCGGTAATAACCGCCGCGTTCGGGGTGGTCTTCGGGGGTGAGGTACAGCCCCATCGCGCCCATCGCCGCCTTCAAATACCGGGTCAGGTCGCTCTTGTCGCCGCCGGTGACCGAAACGTCCTTGCTCGGGCTGCCTGGTCCGACCCCGTCCATGTTGACCCCGCCGACGGTGCGGCTGAGCGGATAGACCGGGTGCTCGGCGTAGTAACGCGATCCGAGCAGACCCGATTCCTCAAGCGTCACCGACATGAAGACCTGGCTGCGATCGGCCGCGCCTACTTTCACATTGGCCTCGGCGAGGGTGACCAGCGCGCCCACGCCGGTCGCGTTGTCGATCGCGCCGTTGCAGATGTTGTCACCGGTCTTGTCGGGCGTGCAGCGGCCCAGGTGGTCCCAGTGCGCGGTATAGAGCACATATTCGTTCGGGCGCTTCTTGCCCGGCAGAATCCCGATCACATTGTGCGAAGTCGCGCGCTTGATCTCGTTATCGAAGCTGAGGCTGGCGGTTGCACCCATTGGCATTGCCTTGAAGCCCTTTTGCTTGGCCGCCGCGCTCAGCGCCGCGAGGTCTTGCCCGGCGGCCTTGAACACCGCTTCGGCCACCGGCTTTTGCACCCAGCCATTGGCCTGGGTCTGGTCCATCGCGTTGTTGGCCGAGGCGATGTAGTGCTGCGTGCCGGTCCAGCTCGAGTTGACCACTTGCCAGCCATAGGCCGCCGGGAAGGTATCGTGGACGATCAGCGCGCCCGCCGCGCCTTGCCGGGCGGCTTCCTCAAACTTGTAAGTCCAGCGCCCGTAATAGGTCATCCGGCGGCCCTTGAAGAGGCCGTTTTCATCGGCCTGTTCATAATCCGGATCGTTGACCAGGATGACCGCGATCTTGCCCTTCATATCGACACCGGCATAGTCGTTCCAGCCGAGTTCGGGGGCGTTGATGCCGTATCCGACGAACACCAGCGGCGCGTCCTTGATCCGGGTTTGCGGAGTGACGCGGTAGCTGCCCGCGACGATATCCGGCCCGAAATTGTAGTGCAGCTTC
>JANYEY010000121.1 GCA_025359685.1 Sphingomonadaceae bacterium
CCGCCGCGCGCATTCGCAAGGGTCCGGCTCCTAAGAACTTGCAAGTGCCGCCGTACGAATTCACGTCAGACACCGTCGTCAAGATCGGTTGAGGTAGACCACGATGAGCTTCCCCTGGGCAAAGCAGTACACTCCCAGCCATCCCGCAATGGTTTGGCTCGATGAGCGACTCCCGCTTCCACGCTTGATCTACGGCGCGGTTGGCGGCGGCTATGAAGTGCCGCGCAACCTCAACTATTTCTGGAACTTCGGGTTCATGGCCGGGCTGTGCCTGGTCATCCAGATCGTCACCGGCATCGTGCTGGCGATGCATTTCGCCCCGAACACCGGGCTTGCCTTCGATTCGACCGAGCACATCATGCGCGACGTCAACTGGGGCTGGATGCTGCGTTATGCGCACTCGAACGGCGCGGCGATGTTCTTCGCAGTCATTTATTTGCACATTTTCCGCGGGTTCTATTACGGCTCGTACAAGGCCCCGCGTGAGATGATTTGGCTGCTCGGCGTGGTCATCTTCCTGCTGATGATGGCCACCGCCTTCATGGGCTATGTGCTGCCGTGGGGCCAAATGTCCTACTGGGCGGCGCAGGTGATCACCGGCTTCTTCACCGCCTTCCCGCTGGTTGGCGATACTGTGAAGGAATGGCTGCTCGGCGGTTTTGCGCCCGATAATGCGACCCTCAACCGCTTCTTCTCGCTGCACTTCCTGCTGCCCTTCGTGATCCTGGGCGTGGTGATCCTGCACATCTGGGCGCTGCACATCCCGGGCTCGTCCAACCCCACCGGGGTCGAAGTGAAGAGCCAGAGCGATACCGTGTCATTCCACCCTTACTACACAGCCAAGGATGGCTGGACGGTCGGGCTGTTCATGGTGATCTACGGCCTGTTCGTGTTCTATATGCCCAACAGCCTCGGCCACCCGGACAACTACATTCCGGCGAACCCGATGCAGACCCCGGCGCACATTGTGCCCGAATGGTACTTCTGGCCGTTCTACGCGATTCTGCGCAGCTTCACCCAGCCGCTGCTGTTCATCCCGGGCAAGCTGATGGGCGTGTTGGCCATGTTCGCGGCGATCCTGGTGTGGTTCATCATGCCCTGGCTCGATAGATCACCGGTCCGTTCGGCAACCTACCGCCCGCTGTACCGCAAGTTCTTCTGGGCGCTGGTGGTCGATGTGCTGGTGCTGGGCTACTGCGGGGTCTCACCGCCGGAACAACCGTACATCCTGATCGCGCAGCTCGCGACGATCTATTACTTCGCCCACTTCTTCATCATCGTGCCGCTGGTCTCGTCGATCGAACGGCCCGAGCCGCTGCCCTTCTCGATCACCGAATCGGTGCTCGGACACGATGGGCAGGCCGCGCTGGCGGCCAAGGCCTGAACCCGGAAAGAGCGAAAGAACAAAGCCATGATCCGCATCTTGTCCATCCTCGCCGGTATATTCTTCATCCTCGGTCTGGTCTGGTCGATGACCATCGACACGATCGCCTTCGCCACCGACGGTTGGCCGGCCAGCGCCGAGAAGGAATTCCACGAGCATCCCAAGGCGCTGTCGCTGTCGAGCGACGGTCCGTTCGGCAAGTTCGACAAGGCTCAGCTGCAACGCGGCTATGCAGTCTATTCGAACGTCTGCGCGCAGTGCCACAGCCTCAAGCTTGTGGCCTATCGTGACCTCGCTGCCCTCGGCTACACCCCGAACGCGATCAAGGCGATTGCGGCCAAGGCAACGATCAACGCCAAGGATCCGCTGAGCGGTGAAATGAAGGATCGGCCGGGCATGCCTTCGGATCACTTCCCGCCGGTTGTCTACGGCGGCAAGGGCGTTCCGCCCGATCTTTCACTGATCACCAAGGCGCGTCATGGCGGCGCGCCTTATGTCTACTCGCTGATCACCGGCTATGCGCCGATTCCGGCGGCACTGGTCGCGAAGTACAAAGACTTCACCGTCCCGAGCGAAGCCAATGGCCTGCATTACAATCCCTACTTCGCCAACCTCAACATCGCGATGCCGCCGCCGCTCGCTTCGGACGATCTGGTGACCTATTCGGACGGCACCAAAGCGACCAAGGACCAGATGGCGCAGGACGTTTCCGCGTTCCTCGTCTGGACTGCCGAGCCCAAGCTGGAAGCCCGTCACCAGACCGGTTTCATGTGGATCGGGCTGATGCTGTTCGTGACGGTGCTGTCGTTCATGGCTTACCGCAACATCTGGTCCGGCACGAAACACTAAGCCTTTCGGCAAATCAAACAGGCCCTCGGACCCTCGCGTCCGGTGGCCTGTTTGCTGGCGCAAGCGGATTGACCGCAAGGCGCGGCTGACGCATAGGGACGCGCGCCGAGGCATCTGGCTCGCGCGGGTATAGCTTAGTGGTAAAGCACCAGCCTTCCAAGCTGGCTATGCGGGTTCGATTCCCGCTACCCGCTCCAGCC
>JANYEY010000020.1 GCA_025359685.1 Sphingomonadaceae bacterium
GCTCCGCCACCTGCAAGCTCGCTTGACCCGCCCGCGCCCCGCCCCTAGGTGAGCGGCGCGTGAGGGCCCTTAGCTCAGTCGGTAGAGCAACTGACTTTTAATCAGTAGGTCGCTGGTTCGAACCCAGCAGGGCTCACCATTCAGTCCGTTTTGGACCCCCAATCTTTGCAAATGCCAACGCAAAGGTCACAAGGCCGCGGGATTCTGGCATTTTGAGCGACCCAATACCGGGGGTTGTAGGACAAGAGACGTTTTGTCCGCGCGTGTGGCGCGCGAATGGCGCCCGCGTCTCAGTGCGCCAAATAGTGTCCTAAAGTTGCGAAGACCCGGTTTAGGCGGATGCGAAGCCTAATGCGGAACGCTGCTCGCTCCAAGCAAGCGGCAGCGACGCCATCCGCGAGAGGAACCGCGCAGTGAGGGTGCGCGGCTGGGCGCCGTCGAGGATTGCGGCGACAATCACCGGATCGAGATAGCTCAGGCGTGCCACTCGTTCGAGATGGCGCAGTGAGGTTGGGGGTGTCGCTGCAACCTGGTCGGGGCTCATCGCCAGCAATTGTTCCCGAACCACAAAGGCGCGGATGATCAGTTCGACCAGGCGCTCGTCACGCGGCGTGACGAGCCCTGCGGGCGGGTCGAGCCGCAAGCGTGGTTCATGCCCGAAGGTTGCAGGTGTTGCCGCAATTGCTACCTCAATCCGCGCAGCGTCAGTTTGTTCGAGACCAACTTCGGCCAGCAAGGCATTGGCATCGAAATTTGCGGTGATTCCGTTCGGTCGGACATCGACCAGAAGTTTGAACGCCAGCAGCATTTCCCTGGCTTCGAGCAGCGAACTTGCAAGCAACTGGTGACCGAATGCTGCGCAGCGCGAGATCATGCGCGCAAGCGCCTGCGTCTTGAGTTCGGCAACCAGCAGCCGAGTGTTGCTACTGTCGCCAAGCCAGCTTGCTACCGCGCGGCAGACAGCTGCTTCAAGCTCACCTGCTGGCAAGCGCTGGGTGGGTTCGCGGGCATCGTCGCGCAGGCTCGAGGCATAGTAGCGATAGCGGCGACCATGATTACGGGTGTGCACTGGAGACATCGGCCGACCGAACTGGTCGAAGATCATCCCCATGAGCATGCTCTTGGACTTGCGCTTGCAGCCGGGTGCTCGCGGATTGGTGCGTTCTGCCAGTCGCGCCT
Organism: Sphingomonadaceae bacterium; assembly: GCA_025359685.1. Classification (GTDB taxonomy): domain Bacteria; phylum Pseudomonadota; class Alphaproteobacteria; order Sphingomonadales; family Sphingomonadaceae; genus Novosphingobium. Next base: position 1,180 of record JANYEY010000020.1, read on the forward strand.
GGACGGCATCGAACAGCTCGCGACTTACAATCGCCTCGTGCTCACCGGGGTAGACATTCCCTTGATGCACGACTTCGCCGACATAGGTGCGATTGGCGAGGATGGCGTACAACGCGCCGCGACAAAATGGCAGGCCGCCGCGCTTGGATCCATCGCGCCCGATGCGCCGCTTGGAGACGAAACCGTCGCGGTGCAGTGCCACGAGCAATTCCGCGACCGACCAGCTTTGCAGGTATCGCTCCATGATCGTGACCACAGTCGCGGCTTCGTCTTCGACCACGACCAGCTTGCGGTTCTCGGCCCGGTAGCCCAGCGGCACGCACCCACCCATCCACATGCCGCGAGCCTTCGATGCCGCCACCTTGTCGCGGATCCGTTCGGTGATCACCTCGCGCTCGAACTGCGCGAACGAGAGGAGCACGTTGAGGGTGAGGCGGCCCATTGAGTTGGTCGTGCTGAAGGCCTGGGTCACGCTGACGAACGAGGTGTCGGCCGCATCGAGTACCTCGACGATCTTGGCAAAGTCGGCGAGGCTGCGGGTGAGCCGGTCGATCTTGTAGACCACTACGATATCTATTCTGCCTGACTTCACATCGGCAAGGAGCTGGCGCAATGCGGGGCGCTCGATAGTACCGCCCGAGAACCCGCCATCATCGTAGTAGTCGGGAAGCAGCGTCCAACCTTCATGTTGCTGGCTCAGCACATAAGCGGCACAGGCCTCGCGCTGGGCGTCCAGACTGTTGAATGCCTTGTCGAGGCCCTCCTCGGTCGACTTGCGGGTGTAGATCGCGCAGCGCAGTCGCGGCACCAGACTAGCCACCTTGCGTAATTTCAAGCTTGCCGAGCCTCGGACTGGCAAGCCCGAAGAACCGGGGACCCGACCAGGCCGCGCCGGTGATGTGCCGGGCGATCGCGGTCAGCGAGCCAAAGCGCTCGCCGCGGTACTCGAAACCCTTCTCGAGCACGACGACCTGGTGGACCTCGCCAAGCCAGGTTCGGGAAAGCCAGGTGCCTGGTTTGATCTCCAACGTGGCATTGGCCGCTGCGCCCCGAGAAGCCTTGTCACCGAGCCGCTTGAGGCGTCTTTGCAGCGTCTTTCCCGCCGCTCCAGCAGCCTTGTCCTGAAGGGCGTGGGCGATCGCTCGGGTGAGCAGTCCCGAGCCAAATGCCGGGGGCGCGCGGTGACCCGTGAGCC
>JANYEY010000048.1 GCA_025359685.1 Sphingomonadaceae bacterium
GCCAGCCTGCTGTGGAACGGGCGCATGCCGGTCACGCGCCTGCTGCCGATTGCCTGGTATGAAACCCCCAACATCCACCACGTTACCGTGCGCGATTTCCGCGCGCTGGTGGCCGAGAAGGGTTACCGGGTCGAGGGCGAATGGTTCTTGTCAGGCGACCATCAGATCAGCCCAGCCGCAGCGGCATGGCGCGCGGAGCACGCGGTGTTCCTGTTGTCACGCTGACGCGTCGTTCACCAGCAAAACGCTATCGTCGCGGGCGAGGGCCCAGAGGCTGAGACCCGCCGCCGCTGCACGATCTACCGCGAGCGAAGTGGGGAGCGAGACGCAGACCAGCGTCGTGGCCCCGGCGCGCACTGCTTTCTCGACGATTTCGTAACTGCAGCGCGCGGTCGAAAGCACGAAGCCTTGACCGAGTGTTCGGCCCGTCAAGGCCAACGCTCCGACCAGCTTGTCGAGCGCGTTGTGTCGTCCGACGTCCTCGCGCAGAAATTCGATTGTGCCGCCGGAACCAGCAAAGGCAGCGGCATGCGCTGCACCGGTCTGGCGGCCCAACGCTTGCAACGGGCGTAAGGCTGCTAGTGCGGCGAAGATCGCGGCAGGGGCGATCGCCAAATGCGGCGCGACCGGGGGAAGGGGCCGAGCAACCTCGGCCAGGTTCTCGATCCCGCATAGGCCGCAGCTCGATTCGGCGACGCGGGCGCGAACCCGTTGGGTCAGCTTGTCGACGCCGAGCCCGGCAAGCTGAGCGCGCACGACCCAGCCGTGTTCGACTTCGGCGATTGCAATGTCGGCAATGTCGGAGGGCGCGGCGGCCAAGCCTTCGCCCAAAGCAAAGCCAGTCGCAAAGTCCTCAAGGTCCGCTGGCGTTGCCATCATCACGGCATAGGCCAGACCGTTGAATTCAAGCGCCACCGGTGCCTCGGGCACCCAATCGCGCGTTACCGCGCGACGGGTGCCGTCTGGCTTGACCTCAATGGTCTGCGTCACATTCGCTTGAGCGCGCAGAGCTTGTTGCCGTCGGGATCGCGCAGATAAGCGAGGTACAGGTCGCCCATCCCGCCCGAACGCACCCCCGGCGGGTCTTCGATCGCCGTGCCGCCGGCGGCAATGCCAGCCGCATGCCAGGCATCTGCCTGTTCGGGATTATCCATCGCAAAACCGATCGTGCAGCCGTTGCCGGCGGTCGCGGGCTCACCATCGATCGGTGGAGTGACCAGGAAAATCCCGTTGTTTTGCATGTAGATCAGGCGGCCCTTGTCGTCCTCGATGCCTTCCTTGCCGCCCATTGCGGTGAAGATGGCATCGTAGAACTTCTTGGACTTGGCGACGTCGTTCGTGCCGACCATGTTGTGGCTATACATCGGGGGCTCTCTCCTGCCAGTTTGGTTGCGATTCGCCACTTGTAAGGCGGTGGGCAGGGCGGTCAATTGCCCGCGACAGTTGCGGTTCATTTGCACGGCGTTAGAACCTTGGCATGACCAAACTCGCTGCACTCCTGTTTGCCGCCGCGCTCGGCTCTGCCGCCGCCGTTTCCGCCGCTCCGGCTGCGCCCAAGCTCCCTGCGCTGGAAGATCAGGTTCACTGCGCGCTGGTGTTCGGCGAGGTGACGCGGCAGCAGAACAACGGCACGCCCGGGGCCGATCGTTTCCCGGCGATGACCAAGCCGGGCCGCGAATTCTTCGTGCGGACAGGGGCAAGGGCGCTCGATGACAAGGCGGTAACGCTGGAGACGATCGAGGGTTATTTCCGGACGCGGCTCAGCGTCTTGCAGGACAGTCTGACCATGTCCGCCGATCCCGCCGCAGCGCTCGACCGCGAATATGCCACCTGCCTGCCGCAATTTGGCGCAGTCGCACCGGATTTCACCCCGCCGCCGCGCTGATTGGCGCTGGCAAGCGGCCACCGCATCGCCTAAGTCGCGGGGGACATGAAGGATCCGCGCCAGGCTATCGTCGATATCGGGTCCAACTCGATCAGGCTTGTCGTTTTCGGTGGGCCGCTGCGCGCGCCTTCGCTGCTGTTCAATGAAAAGCTGATGGCCGGTCTCGGGCGCGGGGTTGTTGCCGCGGGACGGCTCGACCCCGAAAGTGCCCGCAATGCGCTGGCTGGCCTTGCCCGGTTTGCCGCGCTGATCAAGCTGATGAAGCCAGGCTGGGTCAAGGTTGTCGCCACCGCCGCGGTGCGCGAGGCCAGCGACGGGGCAAATTTCCTCAAAGCAGTGCGCAAGCTTGGTCTACCCGCCGAACTGCTGAGCGGTGACGATGAGGCGGTCGCTTCCGGTCTCGGCGTGATTTCGGCGCACCCGCAGGCCGAGGGTCTGGTGGCCGACATGGGCGGAGGCAGCCTCGAATTGGTTCGGGTTGCAGATGGCGAAGTGCACGAAAAGGTCTCGCTGCTGTTCGGCGCGATGCGGGTGGCGGCGATCCGGTCCGGCGGACGCGGGCAATTGCGCAAGGCGCTGCGCAGCGCGGTTGAGCCGCACACCTGGCTGGCCGGGGTGACGGGCCAGCCGCTCTATCTCGTCGGCGGGGCCTGGCGCGCGCTCGCCCGCGTGCACATGCAGCGCACCCAGTTCCCGCTGCCAGTGCTGGGCGATTACTGCTTCTCGGCTGACGACGCGCGCGAACTCAAGGTGCAGATCCGCGCGATGAGCAGCGCCGAACTGGCCGCGATCCCCGGGGTGAAATCGGCACGCGCGCTTCAGCTGGACGATGCGGCGGCGTTGCTGGCGGCACTGGCCAGCGTGACTGAGCCGAGCGAGGTGATCATTTCCGCGCACGGCCTGCGCGAAGGGCTGCTGTATCAGGCGCTCGACCCGAAGCTGCGCAAGCTCGATCCGCTGATCGAAGGGGTGCGCCACGCGCTCACCGGGCAACAGGCGGTCGAGGGCCATGCCGAGGCACTGCTTGTGTGGGGCGATACTGCCTTTGCCGCCGATCCGCCCACTGAACGCCGCCTGCGCCACGCGGTCTGCCTGATCGCGGGGACCAGCTGGGCTTCTGACCCAGATTTTCGGGCAGTCGCCGGTGAGGACATCGCGCTGCACGGCAACTGGATCGGGGTCAACGCGGCTGACCGCGCGGTGATGGCAATGGCGCTGCATGTCGGGCTGGGCGGCTCACCTGATGCTCCTCCGTCGATCCTCGCGCGGCTGGCACCTCCAGAGCGGCTCGATCGCGCGCGCGCCTGGGGCTTCGCCTTGCGGCTAGCACAGCGACTTAGCGGCGGGGCGCCATTGGCGCTGCGCCAGGTGCCACTTGGGCAAGCGGCGGACGGTGCGCTGGTGCTGGCCCCGCCGAAGTCGGTGGCGGCGCTGATCGACGGGGTGCTTGAACGGCGGCTCGCTCGGCTTGGCGCGGCGCTTGATCGCTCAGCCCGGATCGAGTTTTTCACCTGAAAAGATTGCCCGGCCTAGCGCGCGCGCCTTGAAGGGCGACTCGGCACAGGGCATGGCAGCCGATGATGTGGCAGCTTTACCAATTTCCCCTGTGCCCGTTCAGCCGCAAGGTTCGCCTGCTGTTGAGCGAAAAAGGCGTGCCTTACGAACTGTGGCGCGAGAATCCGTGGGAAGGCCGTGATGAATTCTACGCGCTCAACCCGGCGGGGCGCACGCCGGTGCTGCACGATCCGGCCAAAGGGCTGACCCTGGTCGATAGCCGGGCGATCTGCGAATATTTCGAAGAAACGGTCGACAAGCTGCCGATGATCAACGGCACCGCTGCGGGGCGCGCCGAAATTCGCCGGCTGGTCGCGCTGTTTGACGAAAACTTCTTCGGCGATGTCACCGCGCCCATGCTCCATGAACGGATGAAGAAGCGGCTGATTTACCGCCAGTCACCCGATTCGCGCGTTCTGCGTGAGGCGATGAAGCTGGCGCACGAGCATCTCTATTACATCGACCACCTGATCGATCACCGCCCGTGGCTGGCCGGCGCGACGATGAGCCTGGCCGATCTTGCCGCCGCCGCGCAAATCTCGGTCGCCGATTACCTCGGCGGGCTCGACTGGACCGGGCACGAGCAGGCGGCGGGCTGGTATGCGGTGTTCAAGAGCCGGCCAAGCTTCCGCCCGTTACTCGCGGAACGGATGGAAGTGATCCAGCCGCCCAGTCATTATGCGGACGTCAACGCCTAAGCTTTCACCCGGTCGGCAAAGCGGCCGTGCTTGCGGTAACGGACCAGCCACTTGTCGAGGAACAGGTCCATCGCCCGCGGGGTTACGCCCAGCGCCTTGATCCCGGGCAGTTTGTCTGACGCGACATTGCCCGCCTTGAGCAAGCTCCACTGCTGGCGGGTCAGCGGCGCGAAGGGCAACCAGCCGGTCAGCGTTGCAAAAGCGGCAGAGGCTGCATCGGGCAGCTCGACCAGGATCGGCTTGCGCTCTGCTGCAGCCGCAACGCGGCGGTTGAGCTCGCCCATCGTCACCACTTCGGGCCCGCCCAATTCATAAGTCTTGCCGCCATGTGCCGCCGGATCCTCGAGCGCGGCGCAGATCGCCAGCGCCAGATCGTCGACGAACAGCGGTTGGAATTGCGCGGCCGGGCCGAACACCGGCAGCACCGGCAAGCCGGCGGCAAGCCCGGCGAACATGTTGATGAACGTATCGTCGGGCCCGAACAGCACCGAGGGACGCAGCACCGTCGCCCCGGGGAACGCCTTCAGCACTGCCGCTTCGCCCGCCGCTTTGGCCCGGGCATAAGCCGCCGGACCCTCGGCATCGGCGCCGATCGCCGAGACCTGGACAAAGGCCTGCGCCCCCGCCGCCTTGGCCGCTGCTGCCAGCGTGCCCGCGCCGCGCCCCATCACCGCGTCAAGGTCACCGCCGAAGGTGCCGACCAAGTTGACGACCGCATCCGCGCCGGCGAGCAGCTGCGGCAAGGCCGCGGGCCGGGTCACGTCGCCGCGCAGCAGTTGCACCTGGCCCAGATTGCCCAGCGGCTTGAACGCAGCAGCGCGTTCGGGGTTGCGGCTGACCACGCGCAGGCGCGCGCCGCGGCTCAGCAGTTCCTGTGCAAGGTGACGGCCGACAAAGCCGCTTCCGCCCAAAACCACCACCAGCTTGCCCGAAAGATCCTGCGCCATTGTGTGCCCGTCAGTTTGGATGTGCCGAGCCCGCGCCTTGGCACAAATCACCGCGCTGCCGCAACGGGCGAATCCCCAGCCGCTGCACGATAAAGCCCGCCGCGTAGACCATCAGGTAAAGGTCGAGGAACACCCGGTGCGCGGTCTGCGCCCACAGCACCGCGGTGATCACGGCAAACGCCGCGAACTGGGCGTAGATCAGCCCCTGCCGCCGCCAGTCCCCGTGCGCCTGCCACGCCCCCGCCAGGCCAAGCAGCAACAACGGCACCCAGCCCAGCGCATAAGCCAGGTTATCGGCCGTACCATGCAGCGGGCTGGGGAGCGGACGGAAGGCGATCCAGACCTTGCGCAGCCCCCGTCCCGCCCAGCCCAGCGGGTCCGCGGCGATCTGCCGCAGCGCCGCATCGCGCAGCCAGTGATCGCGCTCCAAGGGCCGGGCCGAGGCCAGCACCGCCTGTTCTCCCGGGCTCAGCGCGCGCAGCACGATCTCGCGGCTGTCATCGACCGAGCCGTCGGGATAGGCGCTGAACAGCAGCGGGCTGCTCCCCGCATAGAGCGCCGCGCCAAACTCGCTGCCCAGCACGTATTCGCCGTAGTCGCGGTGCGTATAGGCCAGCCACGGGGCAAGGCCCGCGCCCAGCACCCCCGCCATCGCCGCCCCCGCCAGCACCCCGCGCCGCATCCCCGCCAATGCCGCCACCCGCCACGCCGCCCAGCCGCAAGCCAGCAGCGCAAACGGCAGCACCGTCTCGCGGGTCAGCACCGCCGCGGCCAGCAGCAAGCCGCTCAGCAGCGCCAGCCGTAACCGACCACTCGCAGCCAGCCGTAGCAGCACCACGCAGGCCCAGGCGGTGAGGCAGGTGACCAGCGCGGTCTCTTGCAGCGCGGTGTCGTGCCACAGGTAATAGGGATAGACCGCGCAGATCCCCGCTGCCACCAGACCCGCGGCGCTGCCCAGCAGCTCGCGTGCGATCAGCCCCGTCGCTGCCGCGGTCAGCGCGCCGAGCAGCGCGCCGGCGGTGACCATCGCCCAGGGGTGCCAGCCCCCGCCGGTCACGCCGAGCAAGAACAGCGGATAACCCGGCACCCGGAACGCGGTCATCGTCCCCTCGATCAATACGTACCCGCGCCCCGCCGCCAGGTTGCGGGCGATGTCCCAGTAGAACCCGTACCCCTCGCCCCAATAGTTCGCCGTGCCATGCTGCCAGCGCAGCGCCATCCGCAGCGCAAAGCCCAGCGCCGCCAGCATCATCAGCGCCGGCCCGAACCGCGCCGCCTCCAGACGCCCCGCCGCGCCCCGCATCACCTTGACCGCCGCTCCGCGCACCTGCCGCACCTCATCCCTTGGCGAAAATCGGCGCGTGCCATGCCCATGCCCCGTTGACAAGCTGGCCCGCCCCCCGCTAGGGGCCCGCTCCTACCCCGGCACGAGGCGAAGCAGCCCGCGTGCCACCCGTGCCCAGATGGCGGAATTGGTAGACGCACCAGCTTCAGGTGCTGGCGCTCGCAAGG
>JANYEY010000084.1 GCA_025359685.1 Sphingomonadaceae bacterium
AGCTCCTGCACCGCGGTCGCCCCGGCCTCGTGCATGTGATAGCCCGAGATCGAGATCGAGTTGAACTTGGGCATATGCGCCGAGGTGTAGGCGATGATGTCCGAGACGATCCGCATGCTCGGCTCGGGCGGGTAGATGTAGGTGTTGCGGACCATGAACTCCTTGAGGATATCGTTCTGGATGGTCCCGTCGAGCTGGGCCTGCGCGACCCCCTGCTCCTCGCCCGCGACGATGAAGAACGCGAGGATCGGGATCACCGCGCCGTTCATAGTCATCGAAACCGACATCTGATCGAGCGGGATGCCGTCGAACAGGATCTTCATGTCCTCGACAGAATCGATCGCGACCCCGGCCTTGCCGACATCGCCGACCACGCGCGGGTGGTCGGAATCGTAACCCCGGTGGGTGGCGAGATCGAACGCGACCGACAGGCCTTTCTGTCCGGCGGCGAGGTTGCGGCGGTAGAAGGCGTTCGATTCCTCGGCGGTAGAGAATCCTGCGTACTGGCGGATCGTCCACGGCCGCCCGGCGTACATGCTGGCGCGTACGCCGCGCGTGAACGGCGCGAAGCCAGGCAGGCCCGGATCGCCCGCATCCTCCGCCGTATAAAGTGGCTTGATGTCGAAGCCTTCGGGCGTGTGCCAAGTCAGGTCCTTACCCTTGACCTCTTTCGCGGCGGCGGCCTGCCAGTCGGGTACGGTCGGTTTGGTCATGTCTTCTCTCAGGCTGCGGCGCTGGGGCGGGCCGAAACGCGCGCGTGCCAGGCTTGCAGATGGGTCAGGTCATCGGGCACCGCCATGCCGACGAATGCGGCGAAATCGACCGTGCACAGCAGCAGGATATCGGCGATCGAATAGCTGTCCGAGGCGAGAAATTCGCGGCCCTCCAGCGCGCCATCGAAATAGCGCAGCGCATCGAACACGCGCGGGCGGTTGCTCTTGCCCCATTCCAGATTGCGCCCCGGCAAGCGCTCAGTGAACTTGTGCGTATGTACCCAGACCGCGCCGACCGGCGGCATCAGGATCATTTCCACCCGGCGGTTCCACATCTCGATCAGCGCCTGCTCCTTGAGACTGGTCCCGAACAGGCTTGGTTCGGGGTTCAGACCTTCCAGATAGCGGCAGATCGCCACAGACTCGGCAATCACCGTGCCATCATCCAGCTGCAAGGCCGGGGTCTGCCCGCGCGGGTTGAGTGCGACGAACTCGTCCGATTTGTGCTCGCGCGCCGGGATCGAGAGATCGCGCGTGGGCAGCGCGATCCCCTTTTCCGCCGCGAAGATCCGCACCCGGCGCGGGTTGGGGGCGGGGTTGGGGCTGTTGAAGAACAGCATCACTTGCCCTGAAACGCCGGTTTGCGCTTCTGGATGAACGACATGCCGCCCTCCATCGCATCCGCACTCGCTCCGGCCACGCGCTGGCCCTCGGCTTCGGCGAGCAGCACCTGCGGCAGCGTGCCATCGAGCGCAGTCTGGATGTTGGCCTTCATCGTCGAATATGACACGGTTGGCCCTTCGGACAGCCGGGTGGCGAGCGCCATCGCCTCATCCATCAGGACTTCACCTTCGACCGCCTTGTAGATCAGGCCCCAGTCCTCGGCCTGCTCCGCGCCGATCTTTTCGCCCAGCATCATCATCCGGGTGGCGCGGGCGCGGCCGATCGCGCGGGCGAGCAGCCAGGTCGAGCCGCCATCGGGGACCAGTCCGATGTTGACGAAGGCCTGGAGGAAGTATGCGCTCTTGGCGGCGAGCACGAAATCGCCCGCCAGCGCAATCGAGCAGCCGACCCCGGCCGCCGCGCCGTTGACCGCGGTCACCACCGGCACCGGGCAGCGCAGGATCTGCGTGACCAGCGGGTTATAGAAGTTCTGCAGCGCGCGGTGGCTGCCGCCCTTTTGCTGTACCGCACTGGCCTCGCCCCGCGCGGCCAGGTCTGCGCCCGAACAGAAGCCCTTGCCCGCCCCGGTGATCAGGACGGCGCGGGCACCATCCAGATCGTAGAACGCCGCGCTCAGTTCCTCGGCCAGCGGGATCGAGGCGGCGTTGAGCCGGTCGGGCCGGTTGAGCGTGATCTTGAGCACATTGCCGACGCGTTCGGTCAGGATCGTTCCGTAAGCCATTCAGGTATCCTCCATTGCCCGGTCAGTTCGACCAGTGCGTGCCCTCTTTGGGCGTTTCCATGATTTCGGTGAGCACCCCCTGCATGTCGCGGGGGTGGACGAAGAAGATCAGCGTGCCGTGCGCGCCGATGCGGGGTTCGCCCAGCACGCGCTTGCCCATGGCTTCGAACTCGGCCTTGGCGGCGTGGATATCGGGCACTTCGTAGCACATGTGGTGCTGCCCGCCGGCGGGGTTCTTCTCAAGGAAGCTGGCGATGGAGGCGTTGCCGGGCAGCGGCTCGATCAGCTCGATCTGGGTGCCACTCAGCGCGCCGTCCGCGCCGGGAGTGTCAACGAAGCAGACCTTCACCCCCTGATTGGGCAGGTCGAACGGTTCATGGATCTTGGTCGCGCCCATGACGTCGCGGTAGAACACGATCGAGTCCGCGATGGAGGGCGTGGCGACACCGATGTGGTTGAGGCGGCCTAGTTTCATTGCAGACCCCTATTCGTCTTCATGTACATATCTTTCCAGCTGAAGGATCGCGCCATCAACTTGATTGATATTCGAATCAATGGCCGTCTTTTGCGTTTCAAGTGGCTGAAGCGATGAAGCCAATGATTTCCGGTCGCCGCTTCTCGACAGTGTCTGAAAACCGCGAATGAACCTCCCAAAACCTCCACCACCTCTCATCATCGGACCCCGGCTCTTTACGGATTGGGAATAATCAAATCGGATTACCCTGATTTCATCAGCCAATCGCCTCTTATCGATTTGCATCTCTTTTTTAATTAGGCGAAGTTATTTTATTGCAAGTTTAGCTTCCGCTACATTGTTCACGGACAGAGAAATTTGACTGCCAACGAAATGAACCAAATTACTCATGACACAAAACCTTACAATTAAAGCGGAATGTTATCATGCTTCTTCCACGGATTCTCGAGGTTCTTGTTCCTCAGTTTCCGCAGCCCCAAGGCAATCCGCCGCCGGGTTGAGTGCGGGTGGATTACCTCATCAATGAACCCCTTGCTCGCCGCCACAAACGGGTTCGCAAACCGGTCCTCGTACTCGCGCGTCCGTTCGGCGATCTTGTCGGGGTCGCCGATGTCCGAGCGGAAGATGATCTCGACCGCGCCTTTCGCTCCCATCACAGCGATTTCGGCGGTCGGCCAGGCGTAGTTGAGGTCGCCGCGCAAGTGTTTTGAGGCCATCACGTCATAGGCCCCGCCATAGGCTTTGCGGGTGATCACGGTGATCTTGGGCACGGTCGCTTCGGCATAGGCGAACAGCAGCTTGGCGCCGTGCTTGATGATCCCACCCAATTCCTGCGCGGTGCCGGGGAGGAAGCCGGGGACGTCGACAAAGGTCACGATCGGAATTTCGAACGCATCGCAAAACCGCACGAACCGCGCGGCCTTCTTGCTGGCGTTGATATCGAGGCAGCCCGCGAGCACCATCGGCTGGTTGGCGACCACGCCCACGGTGCGGCCCTCGATCCGTCCGAAGCCGACCAGAATGTTGCCCGCGTGGCCCGGCTGGACCTCGAAGAACTCGGCTTCATCGAGCACTTTGCGGATCACTTCGTGCATGTCGTACGGCTGGTTGGCGTTGGCCGGGATCAGCGTGTCGAGACTGTCCTCAATCCGGTCCCACGGGTCGGTGGTCGGCCGCTCGGGCACACCTGACTGGTTGCTCAGCGGCAGGTAATCGAAGAAATCGCGCGCGGTGAGCAGCGCTTCGATATCGTTTTCGAGCGCGAGGTCGGCGACCGAGGTTTTGGTCGAATGGGTGATCGCCCCGCCCAGCTCCTCCTGCGTCACCACCTCGTTGGTCACGGTCTTGACCACGTCAGGCCCGGTGACAAACATGTAGCTCGAATCCTTCACCATGAAGATGAAGTCGGTCATCGCGGGCGAGTAGACCGCCCCGCCCGCGCAGGGACCCATGATCAGGCTGAGCTGCGGGATCACGCCGCTCGCGAGCACATTGCGCTGGAATACTTCAGCGTAACCGCCGAGGCTCGCAACGCCTTCCTGGATCCGCGCGCCGCCGCTGTCGTTGAGGCCGATCACCGGCACCCCCAGCTTCATCGCGGTGTCCATCACCTTACAGATCTTCTGCGCGTGGCGTTCCGAGAGCGATCCGCCGAACACGGTGAAGTCCTGCGAATAGACATAGACCAGCCGGCCATTGATGGTGCCGCTGCCGGTGACCACGCCGTCGCCGGGGACGATCTGGTCCTCCATTCCGAAATCGGTGCAGTTGTGCTCGACGTACATGTCGAGCTCTTCGAAGCTGTCCTCATCGAGCAGGATCGTCAGCCGCTCACGCGCGGTCAGCTTGCCCTTGGCGTGCTGCGCATCGATCCGCTTCTGCCCCCCGCCCAGCCTTGCGGCGGCGCGGCGCTGGTCCATTTCGGCGACGTTTGCAGACATGCTTGCTCCGGAGCAGTTAGCGAAGTCTGCGGTCTGCGACGGGTAGAGGCCAATGTCCAATGTGAAATTGCAAAGTTGCAAAGTCCATATTTGCAAAATTCCGCGTAGCGGCCTAAATCCTCTGCGTCTCATTTCTTCCTCTGCGTCTCTGCGTGAACCAATGGACGAATTGGGTTCACGCAGAGACGCGGAGAAGAAAGGGAGACGCAGAAAGGACGTGGGAATGGTCAAGCGTCGTATATTTGCAGGGGACAGATTGAAGGCGCTGCGCGCGGAGCGGGCGCTTAATCAGGCGGCGATGGGGCGGCTGCTGGGCATTTCCACCTCGTACCTCTCGCAGCTTGAGCATGATGACCGCCCGCTGACCCCGGTGCTGGTCGAGCGGCTGGCGCGCGCCTTCCCGCTCGACTGGCGCGAGATCGGGGCGGGGGCGGGCGAGACGCGGCTGGCGGCGCTGCGCGAGGCCAATGCCGATCCTTTGTTCGCGGAACCGATGGATGCCGCGCAGCTCGCGCGTTTTGCCGAGCAGCAGCCCTTGCTCGCCGAGCGGTTCGTCGCGCTGCACGAAGCCTATCGCCGTTCGGGGCAGCGCCTCCAGATGATCGACGAAGCGCTGACCGCTGATACTGGCGGCGGACCCCGGCTGCCGTGGGAGGAGGTGCGCGACTGGTTCCATCTGGCTGGCAACTATGTCGACAGCATCGACCGCGCGGCGGAAGCCTTGGCGGGTAAACTGGGCGGCCTTTCCCCCGCTACTGGAGCAATCGAGGCGTACCTCCGCGATGCCTTGTCGGTCTCGCTGATCTATTCGGGCCAATCGGGCTTGCGCAGCTTCGATGCCGAGATGGGCCACCTGACCATCGACCCCGGCCAGCCGAGCGAAAGCCGCCGCTTCCAGCTCGCCCACCAGCTCGCCGCGCTGGCCTTGAAGGACGAGATCGCGGCGGTGGTCGAAGGCGCCGCACTGCGCAGCGCCGCCTCACGCCAGTTGCTGTTCGTCGGGCTGTGCAATTACGCGGCCGGCGCGCTGCTGATGCCCTACCGCCGCTTCCGCACCGAGGCGCGGGCATTGCGCCACGATATCGACCGGCTCGCGCAGGCCTTTGGCACCAGCTTCGAACAGACCTGCCACCGGCTTTCCACGTTGCAGCGCGAAGATATGCGCGGGGTGCCTTTCTTCTTCTGCCGGGTCGATATGGCCGGCAATATCACCAAGCGGCACTCCGCCACGCGGCTGCAGTTCGCCCGGTTCGGCGGGGCCTGCCCGCTGTGGATCGTCCACGAGGCGGTGGCGATCCCCGACCGGATCCTGGTGCAATTGGCCGAAACGCCTGACGGGGTGCGCTACGTCTCGATGGCCAAGGGGCTGGTCAAGCCATCGGGCAGCTACGCCCGCGCACCCCGCCGTTATGCCGTGGCGCTGGGCTGCGAGGCCGAGCACGCCAGCGAATTCGTCTACGCCGATGGCCTTGCCCTGACCTCAGCCAGCGCCGCCACCCGCATCGGCATCTCGTGCCGGATCTGCCCGCGAGGCGACTGCGACCAGCGCGCCTTCCCGCCGAGCGACCGCACGATCAGCGTCGATCCCGATCACCGCGGGGTGGTGCCTTACGCCATCTCCTGAATTGTCGGTGGCATTTCCTGGCCTAACCCGCTAGGGGCGCGCGAGACCGCCGTGGCTTTACCGCCCGGCCGCGTACCCAAAACCTGACACCCAGTTCCCAGACGTCCGCCCCGCCAAGCCGGTGCGCCGCGCCGCAACCCATTGTTGATGATCATGTCTTTCGAAAATCTCCCCGAACCGCTCGCCCTCGCTCTTGCTGAAAAGGGCTATACCGAGCCGACCTCCGTGCAGGCCGCAGTCCTTGAACCCGAAGCGCTTGGCCGCGACCTGGTCGTGTCCGCGCAGACCGGCTCGGGCAAGACCATTGCCTTCGGGATCGCCATGCTGCGCGAACTGCTCGCCGATGGCGCGACCTTGCCGCCGGCCGCAGCGCCGCTCGCGCTGGTGATCGCGCCCACGCGCGAACTCGCGCTGCAGGTCAGCCGCGAACTGGCCTGGCTTTGCGCCAAGGCCAATGCGCGCATTGCAACCTGCGTCGGCGGGATGGATCCAAGCAAGGAGCGCCGCGCCTTGAACCACGGCGCGCATATCGTGGTCGGCACCCCGGGCCGCCTGCGCGATCACCTTGAACGCGGCGCGATGGACCTTTCCGCCATCAACTACATCGTGCTCGATGAAGCCGACGAGATGCTCGACATGGGCTTCCGCGACGACCTTGAGGAGATCCTTGACGCCGCGCCCGATACGCGCCGCACGCTGATGTTCTCGGCCACCATGCCGCGACCGATTGCTGCGCTGGCCCAGCGCTATCAGCACGATGCGCTGCGGATTTCGACCGTCGGCGATGATCGCGGCCACGGCGATATCGACTACCAGACCGTTGCAGTCAGCCCTTCGGACATCGAAAACGCGGTGATCAACCTGCTGCGCTTCCACGAGGCCGAAACCGCGATGCTGTTCTGCGCCACCCGCGACAACGTCCGCCATCTGCACGCCACCCTGGTCGAGCGCGGCTTTGCGGCAGTCGCCCTGTCGGGCGAGCATAGCCAGAACGAGCGCAATTACGCGCTGCAGGCGTTGCGTGATGGCCGCGCCCGGGTATGCGTTGCGACCGACGTCGCGGCGCGCGGGATCGATGTCGCGAGCCTGAGCCTCGTGGTTCACGTCGAAGTGCCGCGCGATGCGGAAACATTGCAGCACCGTTCGGGCCGCACGGGCCGGGCCGGGCGCAAGGGTACTGCCGTCATCATCGTCCCCTACCCGCGCCGCCGCCGGGTGGAGGAAATGCTCCGCCGCGCGCGGATCAATGCGACCGCGGCCGAAGTGCCCAGCGCGGAAATGATCCGCGAACGCGATCGTCAGCGGATGTTTGAAGCCTTGCTTGAACCGGTTGAGGGCACCGAGGAAGAACTCGAACTGGCGCAGCGCCTGCTCGATCAACGCGGGGCCCTCGAACTGGCCGTGGCGCTGGTCCGCCATCACAGCAAGTCGATGCCCGAACCCGAAGAGCTGATCGACTTGTCCAAGCGCGGCGAAGACCCGCGCGCGGACAAATCGCATCACCGCGAAGGTTTCGACGATACCGTATGGTTCCGCATGGATATTGGCCGCCGCCAGAACGCCGATCCGCGCTGGATCCTGCCGCTGCTGTGCCGCCGCGGTCACATCACCCGCAACGAGATCGGCGCGATCCGTATCGCCGCCAACGAGACCTTCTTCCAGGTGCCGCGCAGCATCGAGGCCAAGGTTCGCGAAGCCTTGCAGCGCACCATGACCGAAGGCGCCGAAGACGAAAGCGGGATCCGCATCGAACCTTCGCCCGACGGCGCCCAGCAGGGCGGAGGCCAAACGCCTCGCCAGCCGGCTCGCGCGCCCGTGCGGCGGACCGAGGAGCGCGCGCCCGTCCAGCAGCGCGACGAGCGTACGGCTCCAGCCGCGGAGCAGCCGGCCAAGCAGCCCTACAAGAAGCCTTACGAACCCGCCTCCCAGCCGGGCGCGCGCAAGCAACTTGGCGTCGCACCCGGTTCAGAGCCGCGCACCGACCGCAAGCCGCCGCGTGCCGGTCGTCCCGGACAGAAGCCGCCATTCAAGACCGGCGGGACAAAACCGTTCAAATCAGGCGGGCCGTTCAAGCCAGGCGGCCCAAAGCAAACGGGCGCGAACCGTAAAGGTCCGCGCCCGCGCTAGCTTGTGAATTGCCGCGGGCCTTGCGACCTGCGGCAACCGAAGGGTTTACGCCGCTTCGATATTCACTGCCGAGGTCTTGCCGCGCTGATCGGTTTCCAGCTCATACTTAATGCGCTGGTCCTTGTTGAGCGTGGTCATGCCCGAACGTTCCACGGCACTGATGTGCACGAAGTTGTCAGGTGCGCCATCGTCCGGTGCAATGAAGCCATAACCCTTGTCGGTATTGAAGAATTTAACGGTGCCCACGGGC
>JANYEY010000095.1 GCA_025359685.1 Sphingomonadaceae bacterium
CGGTGCCGGTTGGCTACCTCGTCCAGAACCGCAAGCTTGTGATCAACGAGCCGCAGGCAGAAATGGTCCGCTACATCATGACCCGCTACCTGGAGTTGGGCTCAGTGGTCGAACTGATCGATGAGCTTGCGCGCGAGGGGCATCGCACCGAGATCAAGACCAGTGCCGCCGGGAACACAAGCGGCGGCGCGCCCTACAGCCGGGGAATGATGTACAGCCTTCTGACCAACCAGATTTATCGCGGGCTGATTACCCACAAGGATCAGACCTATCCCGGCGAGCACGAAGCGATTGTCAGCGAAGAGCTCTGGGATAAGGTCCAGACTGCGATTGCCCAGCGCGCTCAAGGTCATTCGCGGCGGCTCAAGGCCAAGGACCCGAGCCTGCTTGCCGGTATACTTTATGATGGCGATGGACGGGCAATGAGTCCGAGCCATACGCTCAAGGGCAAAGTTCGTTATCGCTACTACAGTACGCGCCAAGCCCTGATCGATGGCTCAGAAGCCTGGCGCGTCTCGGCGCACGACCTTGAGCGGCTCATCTTCACCCGGCTCAGTACCTTCTTTGGCGACCGCGCCATCGTCGCCCAACACCTCCGCGCTCACCTGCATACGGCTCAGCAGGCATCGGCTACGATCGACATGGCAACCAGGTTTGCCGAGATGGCCCGGGCCGGCACGTCAGCGAGCCGGCTCAATCTAATCGCCAAGCTGGTCGAGCGAATCGAGTTGGGCACGGACGTCCTCGTGATTCGCACCAGCACTGCCCGGCTTGCCGCAGCGTTTGATCTCGCTGCCGACTCCAGCATTGACCCGCGCCCGATTGAGCTTTCCTGCCCTGCGACAAAGGTCTGGCACGGGCGCCAGCTGCGCCTGGTCATCCCCGGACCTCAAAGTGGCACCCAGATCGTTTACCGTGATCCCAAGCTCCTCAGCCTCATTCGCGAGGCTCACCATGCGCGTCAACTCGCGCTGGCCAACCCTGACAAGACCATCTTCGCGCTGGCCAGAATGTCAGGCCGTTGCCGCAACCGAATGACAAAATACCTGGCCATCGCCAGTCTCGCGCCGGACATCGTGACGGCAATTCTCGAGGGCCGGCAGCCGCTCGGATTCTCGGCGACTCAGTTGCTACAGGCTGATCTGCCGCTCAGCTGGTGCGAGCAGCGCCGGCAGCTTGGGTTCGCCTGAACCCGCCTCAACCCGCCGTGCTGTCACCAATTGTGTAATGGAGACGGAGCAGGAGTTTGGCCGAGATACAGGCGGATTTGCGTGCGTCTCTGGCAGCACGCCCCACATGGCGACGGTCAAAGACCCGCGGAAGCCCGCCGCAAAGAGGGCGCCCTGCAGGGAACTTTCGAATGCTCTCAGATACTTAGGACTGCTTGGTGCGGACGGTGGGACTCGAACCCACACGAGCAAGGCTCAGGGGATTTTAAGTCCAGTCAGGGAGCGTGCCGTGGAATTCCCAATCGTACCTAAGTTACGGTAACGAGGGACTTTTACTGAGAATGACTATGCTGGAACATTCCCGCGAATTCCGTGCAATTCCGTGCCCAATTACACGCATTTTACACACAGTTAAGTGGCGCTCTCTCTTTCGGATAATGCGACCTCATGCCGGTACACCTCCACAGGTCAAATTTTAGGGCAAAAATTCGATATCAAGCTCACCCTGCCGGGTTAGTCGGAGTGTGCCACCCGTATACCTCATTGGACTTGATTGGTGCCTCACGGGGATTAAACGAGCCACAGCAATGGAAGACGAAACACCATCGTTGAGGCTGTGACACTTTCAGGACAGTTGACGGACAAATTCAGCTTGAGAGGTGTCCTACGAGCGCAAAAAGAGCAAATAACGGGGTACAATTTCGTGTCCAAGACAGTGTCTTAGGACACGCATTGAATGACAACTGGAACCCTCTGTGGATTTGCCTAAGCGCGTTTGGAATTATATCGTCCTATCAGCGTCCTTGCGGCGGTTGTGAACTCAGGTTCACTTTATTTGCATTTATTTCCGTGAGCGATTTTTCCTCCTTGGACACTTTGCTGCGACAGCTAACGTCCGCCGAGGGGCGGAATGTCTCGACCTCCCAATGGAGGTTACGATGCAGAACATCACCATCAATCTCGATCCCTGGGCCACGAGTTCATTGCTCCACAAATCAATCCGTCGTGGTGAGGTAGAACTGGCCCAATGGGCTGCCGCGTCGTTCTATCGATACCGAGGCCAGGGCATCTGGCGGCGGCTTTTGAACATTGCGTTCGAGGACATTGGCATTGCCGACCCCGACTTGGTTTTGGAGGTGGCTCGCATCGCAACTGACAAGCAGCTCAGGGCAGTTCTGGGGGCCGACCTCGATCTCATTGCCGATCTCGCGTGCAGAATGGCTGAGGCTCCTAAAGATCGCTCCACCGACTACCTGATCTGCGCCAGCATCAAGCTGCCCTGTGGTCAGGCAGAGCAGCGCGAACTCGCCCACAAGTCGGTCGAGGAGTTGGTCGTGATCGCGGCGGACAATGCGCAGCCTTTGATGAGACGGGCGGCTGCCTCCCTTTTGGCCTGTACAAGGGAAGATAAGGTGATCCGCGGGCAGCCGCTAGAACGACTGTTTGTCGCGCTCGAAGCCGAGGGACCTAGCCCATTATGCGAGGCCGTCCGGCTGGCTGCCAGCAAGGGGTTCGGCGCGTACATACTCATGGCTCCGCTTCTCTGGTCGGCTTATCGTCAGGGTCCACCGGGCCTCCCGGCCTCTCAAACAGTCCCCCAGGCCGAATGGGTCAAGGGAGTTCCGTTTTATACTTTCGATAAACACACCGCCGCAGGCAAGAAGGCGATCTCGCGCTTCGCTGAGCAGTGCGACGAAGTGCGCACAATCTTGGCTCAGCATGTTGCGAGCGAGGCGCGATCCAGGGTGGCCTGGATGGCAGCCTTCTATGCCGAGGCTGTTCCGATCTCGCTCAGGTTTGATTGGTCGCATTCGCGAGAGCTAGAGGCGCTCGGATTTGAGGCCGACATGTGTAGGGCTGGCTGCCCCCGCGAAAAGACATCGCCAATGCTCAACGCGGTCTTGCGAAACCTTGGCCAGCTGGACGCGTGCCGCCGAGAGGTTCTTATAGGGCGGTGGGGGTAATACATCGGCTAGCTATGAGCGAATGGGAAGCGAGCATGAATGGAGCTGGCCCTTTTTGGCAAACCGATCCCATGATTGGCGCAAGAGAGATTTGAACTTGAGTTCACAAAATAATATGCACGACAGCGCTCAACTGGCGACAAAGCGTCATTAAGTCGGCGACCGCAAATATCAGGATAAAGTCGAAATCTCGATAAATTCATGACGAAGCAATTCGACGCGGTCCACCGCCAGTTGCCACGTCGTGCAGCATCAAGCCCGGACCTCAGCACATGGCTCCCGTCTTCCTGTCCAAGTGCGAGCAAGCCCCTCGGCTACCAGCTGGTCACCGAGCGATCGCCCATCTCGAGAAATTACTCGAAGCTTCCTTCCATATCGATCCTCGTCCCGCCCAACAATTGCATGAAGTTCGAAGGCGCCTTCGTTCAGGAGTGCAAGCAACTGCCGGGTGGCCCGCTGGCCCAACTCGAGTTCGCTCGCACACTTCGGTTCGCTGATTTCCGGCGTATCGATGTCCGCAACACGGATCTTCTGGCCTTCAAGCCAGATTGTGTCGCCATCCACCACGCAGGTCACACGTACCTCGGCGCAGATATCAAACTTTGCGTGGACCAGCAGACTGCCCGCGTCACTCTCGTCGCTGGATGGTGTTACCCGCCTGGCGCTCCGCCCAGTCCCTTCAGCACTGGTGGATCGCTCGCGCGTTTCAGCAAACCTTTGGCTGTCCGACGTTGATGACCTCATTGCACTGAGAATGATGAAGACAAGTGCCACGAACGCACCAAAGGCTAAGATAATGAGGGGCCATCTGCTTGCCTCCCTCTTCGTCACCCGCAATTGTGCCTCCCCACGGATATCGCTAGTTCTGCGGTCGATTTTGTTCGCTGGACGCGCCCGAATTTCTAGCCGGTACTGATGCACCCTCTACTTAGGCCCGGCAACATCGGAATGATTGACGAGCAACACCTGGATCCTGATCGGATTTCCGCGATCAGCGTTAACCGACGCGACAAGTCATAAACTCGTGTCTGGATCTTTGATCGGATCCAAACTGGTGTTTGGATCGTTGATCGGATCTTCCTCGCCATCGCCTTCATCTTCAGTGTCGATCGAGCCTGGCTTTGTAGAGGTAAGGTCATCCGTCGGAAGATAGCCAACACCTCCTGAGTTTAGACCAATCTCGGTGTATGATCCGATTGTCCCGTTCGTTTTGACCTTCTGATTAATACGGAACTTCTGCTTCGGGTCGTTTATGGTCGTAGACGAGGAGTTCGGCGACACCAGCGGCGCTTCATCGTACAGAACGTAGTAATCACCTGCGGTTGAGGCATCAATATCAGGCGGAGCTGACACGGATAAATTCACGGCCGAGACGTACCTGCCGGTATGCGGACCGCGCTTGATTAGGAACCAGTTCGTGCTGTTGTCGCGCCCTCCTTGGACGATTACGCCCACGAGTTCGGTGGACCTGGGTATGCTCGCAATTAGCTTCGCCGTTCCGCTTGGCTCGGACCGAACGTTGAGCGAACTCACACCGTACATTGTCTGCCACGTGGAAGGATCGTCGACAGGCGCTTCCGAGGTTGCTTCGGACACAGGAGCTTCAGTGGCAACAGCTGCCGGGCTTGAACTGCTATCAGTTGAGCAGCGGACCACTGCAATCAAAAGTGCGAGTGCGATGATCGTAAAGACGACCTTGGCCCCCGTTCCCCCACTTGTGGGCGACGGCGACCAATCCAACTCACTCGCCGCTGGGACTGGATCCTCACCAATCTCATCCTCAAACTCCGAGGGCTCAACGCCCGCCGCCCGCTCGGCGGCTGAAGGATCAGCCGAAACCGCGGTAAGTTGAGCACTGGGCTTGGGCGGAGGAGGTTTTGGTCGCGACACTCGAGGACCGACGGTAGGAGAAGCGGTCGAAGGTAAGGGCTCAGGAGCAGGTGCCGTCTTCCCGGGCACGGGGCCGAGGATGTCATCGAAAAGCGGAATCAGCTCTGGACACTGGCCAGCGAGCATGTCGGCCTGTCGTCCCAATCCAGGCTCGTAGCGTATATCTGAGTTGCGGTTTAAGTCCTGATTAGCTATCGCCGCCCGCCATTGCTTTGGCGTAGATAGGCGCAGTTGCCTGCCGCCGATTTTTGCAATGATGACGGCATCACTCATCGCAGCACGCCGACTGCATGCATGCTTTCGAATTCGTCGAGCAAGCTGGTTGAACCGGCTGCATCATGAGATGCCGCTCACTTCGCCTTTCAAAACCAACAGCCACTCGCCGCTTATATCCTTTCGAACAACGGCTGCGCGGTTAACGATGAATTTGTCGCCCTGAAGCAGGTTGAAGTGATGGGCCAATGGATGGTCGGAGACGAATTGACGATACTTCTGCCACGATTTGCGCAGAGTAAAACCTGGAAGCAGCCACGCTGTATCGGGTTGACCGGGCATGGGAACCAGCCAAAAGCGATCGACCTCGCTCTTCAGCAAGTTCGAAATGTCGCCGCTACGTTCGTTCGTGTAGAATTGGGCACCAAGGTCATTCGCCAGATCTGCGATCTCATTCGGCTTAACGGCATCGTTATAGCGACTCACAAGAATCTGATCATCTTGCATAGCCTGCGACGGAGGTCGGTCCAGCGCGGCTGCGGTTTGAAGGTCGCTCGGATAAGACGTGCTGGGATTAGGGGCCGGTTGCCGTTCGTCTTCAGGGAGAAAGACACGGGAATCTCGACGATCGAGAGTTGGATAGGACGACCCTGATGCCGAGTTGGCCGACCCTATAATTGGACTACCATCTACTTTTGCCTCAAGCAGTTTTACCTGCCGCTGGAGACTCGCAAATTCGTCAGTCAACGTTTTCATCGATTTGCGAAGTCCCTCGATTTCCAGCGAGGCTTGCCGATCGAAATTCGGGACATACGGTCCACCGTCTAATCAAGCGATTAGAGTCGAGCGCTGATGATTGCCCAAAGGCGCGCACCTCGAGGAAAAGCCGTACTCCGTCCATCTGAAGGAGTTAAGCAGTAAACCTGCTTAGGCGCGCACCACCGAGCAGAGAGTTATTCTTCAACGGTGATGAGCTTCTTGCGGCGTGTAAAAAGGACGAACATCCCGAGGATGACATCACCTATCTTCGCGCCGGGCGACAAAATTATCCGATGTGTGCCGTCACGCTTGTTCAGCTTCTTTGGGACCGCACTCGAAAGCACGCGAGCCGTTGGCTTAATTGAACGGGCGCGTACTATGATCTCATCTAGGGTTAGCGCTCGAGGGGGCTGGTCGAACGGCTTGGGAACGAGCTGGTCCAAAATAACGGACATTGACCCGCCCAAGCTGTTTAAGAGATGGTCTTGGAGGCGTCGCGCTGCACTTTTGCGGCCCACGCTTACAAGGACACTTAGCCTCAGGCACCCTTTGTCGAAATTCCGGATAAGCTTCATCGACCATTGCCGATCCTCCGACGACCATTTCGATACGTGGCCCAATTTTCGGAGAGCGAGTTCGCGTCTTGCCAAATAACTAACGCAGGAACGCGGTCGGCAGTCTTGCAAATCGTGAAACGCGAGATGGGTTATCGCCGCCCGAAGCCTAGCGTCTCTCTGCATGCCGCGCGCGCAACTCCTGAGATAATAGTAGACTGATGTGAGCAGGAAATTTGATCGGCTGAACCGCATCGCAGTCAGAAAGCTTGGTGCTAACGGGAAGCTCCAGGAACACGGGATCGTTGCGGAACGTCTCTTGAATGGCGATATTAGATACAGCATCAACATTATGGTTGATCGGCGGCGGGTGCACCGCGTTATCGGAAGGGAAAGCGAGGGCGTCACACGCGAGCAGGCCGAGCGTGCTATCGAGTCGTTTCGAACGAAGGCCCGCGAGGGTCGGCTCAATCTGCCGACGGGGCGCAAGACTTTCCGCGATTTCGACCAAATGGGGGAGGACTATTTGGCCAAGATCGAGGCTGATCCCAACGGGCATGGTCGCAACCTTGCTCGCAAGCAGCGCCACATCCGAGTGCTACTGGCTCCGCACTTCAGGCGAATGCGACCGGACAATCTGAACGACATCGCCATAGCCGGGTACGTGAAGGCGCGGCGCGAAGAAGGTATAGCCCCTGCTACAATTAACCGCGAACTAGCGACGCTTATACGCACCTTTCAGACGAGCATGTTGATGAGGCCATGACCAAGCTGGACAGCGCCCTTCGTGCCCCGATTACACCGGAATTACACGCGGGCCAACATGAGGCAGATAAAAGTGTAAGCTGAAACCGGCTAAATTCGCTTACTTCTCAGTGTGGTGCGGACGGTGGGACTCGAACCCACACGAGCAAGGCTCAGGGGATTTTAAGTCCCCGGCGTCTACCATTCCGCCACGTCCGCTTGATTCTCTGCTTAGTGCGCCTTGGACATCCGTCCAAGGCTTTGCAACACCAGCCCGCTCCCCCGGCCCGACCACCCTCAGGGTACCTTAAATGGGTGGTCGGGCCGGGGGAGCGGGCTGGCGTTGCAAGCGATTTGCGGATGCAAATAGCGCACCCGGTAAAAATCAATCGGCGTTCAGGCGCGCGCGCATTTCCTTGCCGGGCTTGAAATAGGGCACGCTTTTTCCGGGCACTTCGACCGCTTCGCCGGTGCGCGGATTGCGGCCCTTGCGGGCATCGCGGCCGCGGGTCGAGAAGGCACCGAACCCGCGCAGTTCGACACGGCCACCCGACGTAAGCCGTGCAGCGATCTCGTCAAAGAACGTGCTGACCGCCTTTTCGATTTCTTCGATCCGCAGCCCCGGATTTTCCTGGGCCAAGGCATGCAACAATTCCGATCGGATCATGGTCTGTTTCTCCCCAGGCGTCGCAATGCGAGCCCGCCCCTGTTGTTGCCGCCGCCCGAGCCCCTCAGTCCAGCCGCGCATCATCTCCGCCGCGCGCGACTGTGCCAAATGCCTCAAGCGAGCGCAATCGGCGATTTTTCAATCAGTTCATAATTTTTCGGCGAGCAATTCGTGCGGGGCGATGCCCAGCCGCTCGATCCGCCGGGCCAATGCGGGCCATTCGCGGGTCAGAAACGCCTCGCGCTCGGTCCGGCGCAGCTTGTCTGCCGCGCCGCGCGCCACGAACATCCCGACCCCGCGCTGCACTTCAACCAGCCCGTCGAGCTGGAACTGCTGGTACGCCTTGGCCACGGTCAGCGGGTTGGCACCCTGCTGCACGGCAAAGGCGCGGACCGAGGGGAGCATCGATCCTTCGCCGTAAGTACCGTCCATGATCGCGGCGGCAATCAGGTCACGGAGCTTGAGATACACGGGTTTGCTGGATTCTGGCATGGGTGCTTCAGTGCCATAATACAGCGTGGCAGGCAAGTGGATTCGGCAAGCCTCGCCCGGCGCAAGCACCTTACACGGGCGCGCAACATTCTGCTTTTCACCGTCAAATTCCTCGCTAGTCTCTTGTTCAACGCAGCCCGGCGCGACCGGACGCTCAGCATTGGGGATTTTGCATGAAAGACATGGGCACCTGGAACGAAGGCGACTGGATTGCGGCAATCGCCGCAGTGTTCCTGTTCGCATTCCTGACGATCGGGGCGATCATCGCCAGCCGCAAAAGCGACGAAGTGGTCGGTCACCCGCGCGGGCTGTTCGTGCTGTTCTATGCCGAAATGTGGGAGCGGTTTTCCTATTACGGGATGCGCGCGCTGCTGGTGCTCTACCTGACCAAGCACTGGCTCTATTCGGACAGCCAGTCGAACCTGATCTACGGCGCCTACGGCGCGCTGGTCTACATCACTCCGGTGCTCGGCGGAATTGTCGCAGACCGGTTCCTGGGTCAACGCAAGGCGGTGATCTTCGGCGGGATCCTGCTGGCGATCGGGCACGGACTGATGGCGGTCGAAGGCGGCGGCGGACAGAACGATCCGTTCATCAACGTGTTCTGGTCTGCGCTCGCTTTCATCATTGTCGGCTCGGGCTTCCTCAAGGCCAACATTTCGGTGATCGTCGGCCAGCTCTACAAGATGTCCGATATCCGCCGCGATGCGGCCTATACGATCTTCTATATGGGGGTGAACGTCGGCGCCGCGCTCGGCACGATCCTCGTCGGTTACCTGGGTGAAACGATCGGCTGGTCGTACGGCTTCGGTCTGGCCGGCATCGGCATGGTTGCGGGCCTGCTGATCTTCGTGGTCGGCAAGCCGGCACTGAAGGGTCGCGGTGAGGCTCCGATCGCCCTGACGCAAAGCCGCGAATGGTCGTTTTACGGCATCGGCATCGGTGCGGTGGCGGTAATCTGGATGCTGATCCAGTACACCTCGGTGATCCAGAACCTGCTGATCGTCACTGGTCTTGCGATGCTCGCCTACACCCTGTTCGAGGCGTTCAAGCTGCCCAAGGAACCGCGTGAGCGGATTTTTGCGATGCTGTTCTTGATCGCACTCAATCCCTTGTTCTGGGGCCTGTTCGAACAGGCCGGGGGTAGCCTCAACCTCTACACCGACAAGTTCGTCGACAAGGGCGGGGTGCCGACCAGCCTGTTCCAGTCGATCAACCCAATCTATATCGTGCTGTTCGCACCATTCTTTGCAGCGTTGTGGCAATACCTTGGGCGCAAGGGTTTGGAACCTTCGGCCCCGGCCAAGTTCGGGATCGCGCTGACGCAAGTGGGCCTTGGCTTCCTGCTGTTCGTGTGGGGGGCCAATTCGGTTGGCGCTGCGGCGATGACCCCAGTGCTGTTCGTGTTCCTGATCTACCTGCTCCACACCACGGCTGAGCTGTGTCTGTCTCCGGTCGGGCTCTCCGCGATGGCGCGGCTTGCCCCGCTTCATCTTGCCAGCTTCGTGATGGGTGCGTGGTTCTACATGACCGCGGTCGGCAACTTCGTCGCGGGCAAGATCGGTCAGGCCACCGGCGGCGAAGGCGGCGAGATGTCGAAGGAGCTGACCTTGGCGATCTATTCGAAGATCGGCTGGACCGCGATCGGGATTTCGGTGGTGGTGCTGTTGCTCTCGCCGATCGTCAAACGGTGGATGCACCTCGACAGTCTCGAAGACCGCGCCGCGCCAGACGACCACGTTGCGACCGAGACCGTCGCGTGAGGCTGTCCCGTCTGGCGCGCGGCGCGGCGCTCGCAGCAGTCCTGGCGGCTGGCGCCGGCGGCGCGGGTCTTGCCAAGGATAAAAAGGACGACAGCCCGGCGGTGATCGCAGCGCGGGACTTTGACAAGAACCCCTACCCGTCGACCTACCATGCCTATCCGGGCGTCCCGACGCTGATCACCGGCGCGACGGTGTTCGACGGCGAGGGCGGGCGGATCGAGAACGGCCAGGTGCTCATTGCCGATGGCAAGATCGTGGGCGTTGGCGGGGCCATGGCCGATATGGCCGTGCCCGCCGGGACTGTGCGGATTGACGGTTCCGGCAAGTTCGTCACCCCCGGAATCATCGACATTCACAGCCATTTGGGCGTCTATCCCAGCCCTGCAGTCGAGGCCAATTCGGATGGCAACGAGGCCACCGCGCCAACCACGCCCGAGGTTTGGGCCGAGCATTCGGTCTGGCCGCAGGACCCCGGTTTCAGCCGGGCGATGGCCAATGGCGGGATTACCACGCTTGAGATCCTGCCGGGCTCGGCCAACCTGATGGGCGGGCGCTCGGTGGTGCTCAAGAATGTCTATTCGCGCACGGTGCAGGGGATGAAATTCCCCGGCGCACCTTACGGCCTCAAGATGGCCTGCGGCGAGAATCCCAAGCGCGTCTATGGCAGCAAGGGCCGGATGCCCTCGACCCGGATGGGCAACTTCGCGGTCGACCGCGCGACCTGGATCAAGGCCAAGGAATACCGCGCCAAGCGCGACGCGGGTAAGCTTGAGACCCGCGATCTCGCCATGGAAACGCTCGCCGGAGTGCTCGACGGCACGATCCTCGTCCAGAACCACTGCTACCGCGCCGATGAAATGGCGCAGGTGCTCGATATGGCCAAGGAAATGGGCTACCACGTCAGGGCGTTCCACCATGCGGTTGAGGCCTACAAGGTGGGTGATCTGCTCAAGGCGTCGGACACTTGCGCCGCGATCTGGTCGGACTGGTGGGGCTTCAAGATGGAAGCCTATGACGCGATCCCCGAAAATGCCGGACTGCTCTACAAGGCTGGGGCCTGCGTGGTGATCCATTCGGACGATGAGAACGGCATCCAGCGCTTGAACCAGGAAGCCGCCAAAGCGCAGGGCGATGCCCGCCGGATCGGGATCGATATTCCCGATGCCGAAGTGATCAAGTGGCTCACTTTCAACGGTGCCAAGGCGATCGGGATCGAGAAGCTGACCGGCAGCCTGATGCCGGGCAAGATGGGCGACGTGGTGCTGTGGAACGGTAACCCGCTGTCGGTCTATTCGCGCCCCGAAAAGGTCTGGGTCGATGGCGCGCTGCTGTACGATGCGGGTAACCGCAAGCTGCGCCCGGTGAGCGATTTCGAGCTGGGTCAGCCCGGTGAAGGAGACGTCAAGTGAAGCGCGCTTTGCTCACTGGAGCGGCCTCGTTCGCTGCGCTGCTCGCCGCGCCCGCCATGGCGCAAAGCGTCGCGATTACGCACGCCAGGCTGGTGATCGGCGATGGCAGCGCCCCGATCGAGAATGGCACCGTCCTCGTTCAAGGCGGCAAGGTTGTCGCCGCTGGTGCCTCCGTCCCGGTGCCGGCCGGGATCAAGACGATCGATGCGGGCGGCAAATGGGTTACGCCCGGGCTGGTTGTCGCGGTCACCGACCTTGGCCTCGTCGATGTCGGCGCGGTCGAAGACAGCAACGATTCGGATGCCGACAAGAGCCCGTTCAGCGCCGCGCTCGACATCTCCGCAGCGATCAATCCCAACGACTTGCCGATCGAGGTCAGCCGCGCCGGCGGGGTGACCCGCGCTGCGGTTGCACCGCTTGGCACGAACTCCATCTTCGGCGGGCAAGGCGCGATCATCGACCTTGGCGCCGATCCCGATGCGGTCACCGTGCCGCGCGCGTTCCAGTACGTCGAACTCGGCGAAACCGGTGCGCGCCGCGCCGGAGGCAGCCGCGCCGCGACTTATGCGCTGCTGTTCAACGCGCTGTCCGAAGCCAAGGAACTGACGCTCACGCCCGCTGGACCGCGCCGAGATGACGTGCTGCTGACCCGCCGCGATGCGGTGGCGCTAGGCCCGGTGGTGAGCGGCAAGCAGCCGCTTTATGTCCACGTCGAACGCGCCTCGGACATCCGCATGGTGCTGGGTCTAAAGCGCGAGTTTCCGCTTCTGAACCTGGTGATTGTCGGTGCCGCCGAAGGCTGGATGGTTGCGCCCGAGCTGGCAAAATCGGGCGTGCCAGTGCTGGCGACCCCGCTAACCGATCTGCCCAATTCGTTCGAGCAATTGGGCTCGACCCAATCCAACGTCGGGCGGATGAAAGCCGCCGGGGTCAAGGTCTCGCTTGGCGATTTTGGCGACCAGCCGCGCTATGCCCCGCAATATGCCGGCAACCTTGTGGCGCTGACCAAGTTGCCCGGGGCGAGCGGTCTCACCTGGGGGCAGGCGTTCGCCGCGATCAGCTCGGGCCCGGCCGAGGCATTGGGCATGGGCGACCGGTTCGGCAGTCTGCGCCCCGGCCGGGCCGGTGACGTGGTGATCTGGGACGGCGACCCGCTCGAAGTGTCATCGGGCGTGACGCGGGTGTTCATCGATGGGGTCGAGCAGCCGCTGAGCAATCATCAGACCCGGCTGCGCGATCGTTATGCAACGCCAGCCGAAGGCGCCTTGCCCAAGGCTTACGAATGGTGAGACGCCGGTAAGCCACAGCCAGCAGGGGGAGAGCAGGCATGGATCAGGAATACGCGCAGCTGGTGGCGGCGGCGCTGGCGTTCGTCGGCAGCCATTTCGCTTTGTCGCACCCGCTTCGAGCGGGGCTGGTCAAGCGGTTTGGGGCAGGCCTTTTCCAGGGGCTTTACTCGCTGGTGGCAATTGCGACCTTTGTCTGGATGGTCTTCGCCTTCCGCGCGATCCCGCCGCAGGGCGAACTGTCATGGCACGGTTTCAACGACCTGCCATGGGCCTTCGCCAGCCTGCTGATGCTCGCCGCCTCGGTGCTGCTGGTCGGCTCGTTCCTGGGCAACCCGGCCTTGCCCCAACCTGGCGCCAAGGCGCTCGCGC
Organism: Sphingomonadaceae bacterium; assembly: GCA_025359685.1. Taxonomy (GTDB): domain Bacteria; phylum Pseudomonadota; class Alphaproteobacteria; order Sphingomonadales; family Sphingomonadaceae; genus Novosphingobium. Next base: position 13,283 of record JANYEY010000095.1, read on the forward strand.
TGCATCACCCCAAAGGCGTGTTCAGGATCACCCGCCACCCGATGATGTGGAGTTTCGCGCTGTGGAGCGCCGCGCACGTGCTGGTCAGCCCGTCGCCGCGGGTGATGATCCTGAGCGCCGCGATCGCCTTCCTCGCGCTGGTCGGCGCGCACATGCAGGACCGCAAAAAAGAAGTGCTGATGGGCGCGGCCTGGGCCACGTGGGAGCACCGCACCAGCTATTGGCCTAAACCTGGCGGATTTGGTTCGGCTGGAGCAGTGCCGTGGCTCGGCGGAATCGGGCTGTGGCTGGCGGCGACCTGGGCGCATATCCCGGCGGTCGGGATGGCGGCCGGGGTGTGGCGCTGGATTGGTTAGCGCTTACCAATCATCTTCGGTCAGATCGGCTGCTGCAAATCTGTCGCGACCGATCATGGCGACCAGAGCAGCGAGGCCCATCGCGCAAGCGCCCAATAGCAGGACGAGATCGAGCCGGGCACCGATCCAGCGCGGCGCAAGCAGCGCGTAGAGCAGGGTCGTCACCGCTTGCGGCAGGACGGTCGAAAACGAAAACAGGCGCATGGATCGCGCCCCCCGCCCGGCCGGTGCGAGCTTGCCCAGGATGGCATAGGGGAGCGAGCCGATCACGCCCCACCCAAGCCCGATCGCGATGAAGGCCGGAACGAGCAGCACCGGGCTCTGCGCCTGACTGAGCATGAACAAACCAGATGCTCCCACCGCCAGACCCGCCGCGTAAACTGCCCCATGACCGACCCGGCCAATCATCCGCGGCAGAGCCAGTCCGCCCAGCGCACCCAGTGCGGCGTATGTGGTGAAGCACAGGCTGACCGCAATCAGGGCCGTTTGCATCCCGTCCGTCGCACCCAGCGGAACGTTTAGCACCTGGCCCGCGAAGAACGGCACGGCGCAGATCCACAGCGCAAACATGGCCGACCAGCTCAAGAACTGAATCGTGAACAGCAACATCAGAACGCGGCGAAATGCGCGCTCGTTGCCGCGCTGCGCGTTCAAGCCCGCGCCTCTTCCACTCCGGCGGAATTATGCCGCAGGGCCTTGAGCACGCAATCGACGATCCCCGACGCATTGAGCCCGGCGGCCTCATACTGCTTGTCCGGCGAATCGTGATCCTGGAACAGGTCGGGCAAGCGCAGCGTGCGGATCTTGAGGCCGGCATCGATCAAGCCTTCATCGCTGGCCAGAGTCAGCACATGCGCGCCCAGCCCGCCGATGCTGCCTTCCTCGACCGTGACGATCACCTCGTGGCTGGCCATCAGCTGGCGGATCAGCGCCTCGTCGAGCGGCTTGGCAAAGCGCAAGTCGGCTACCGTAGTGGAGAGCCCCTTGGCCTCAAGCTGCTCGGCGGCCTTGAGCGCCTCAGCGAGCCGGGTGCCGAGTGAAAGCAGCGCAACCTTGCTACCCTGCTTGACGATGCGGCCTTTGCCGATCTCAAGCTGGAGCGGCACTGCGGGCAATTCCACCCCGGTACCGTTGCCGCGCGGGTAGCGGAAGGCGATCGGGCCCGAATCGTGCAGCGCCGCAGTGTAGGTCATGTGGACCAGCTCGGCCTCATCGGCGGCAGCCATGACGACGAAATTGGGCAAGGTCGCGAGGTATGTGACATCGAAGCTGCCGGCATGGGTCGCGCCGTCAGCCCCGACCAACCCGGCACGGTCGATCGCAAAGCGCACCGGCAGATTCTGGATCGCAACGTCGTGGACCACTTGATCGTAGGCGCGCTGGAGGAAGGTCGAATAAATTGCGCAGAACGGACGCATGCCTTGCGCGGCCAATCCAGCCGCAAATGTCACCGCGTGCTGTTCGGCAATCCCGACGTCGAAACTGCGAGCCGGGTGCGCCTGGGCAAATTTGTCGACCCCGGTGCCCGAGGGCATCGCCGCAGTGATCGCGCAAATCCGCTCGTCGCTGTCGGCCAGCTTGGCCAGCGTTTCACCGAACACGTTCTGGTAAGCCGGCGCGCCGGGAGAGGCTTTTACCTGCTGCCCGGTGATAACATCGAACTTCTGCACCCCGTGGTACTTGTCGGCGCTCTGCTCGGCCGGGGCATAGCCCTTGCCCTTTTGCGTCACGACGTGGACCAGGCACGGGCCTTCGGCCGCATCGCGGACATTTTCCAGGATCGGGATCAGTTGTTCGAGATTGTGCCCATCGACCGGGCCGACATAATAGAAGCCCAATTCCTCGAACAGGGTCCCGCCCATCGCCATACCGCGGGCGAATTCGTCGGTCTTCTTGGCAGCGCGGTGCAGCGGCTCGGGTAGCTTGCGCGAGATGCGCCGCGCGATGTCGCGCAGCGACAGGAACGGGCGCGAGGACACCAGCCGCGCGAGAAAGGCGCTGAGACCCCCGACCGGCGGCGCGATCGACATGTCGTTATCGTTGAGGATCACCACCAGCCGGTTGCCCGCGACCTGAGCGTTGTTCATCGCTTCATAGGCCATCCCGGCGCTCATCGCGCCGTCGCCGATCACCGCGATGCCCTTGCCCGCACCGCCAGAAAGCTTGTTCGCTACCGCAAAGCCCAACGCGGCCGAGATCGAGGTCGACGAGTGCGCGGTGCCGAACGGATCGTAGTCGCTTTCGCTGCGTTTGGTGAAGCCTGACAAGCCGCCGGCCTGGCGCAAGGTACGGATCCGGTCGCGGCGGCCGGTCAGAATCTTGTGCGGATAGGCCTGGTGGCCGACATCCCACACCAGCCGGTCGTCCGGCGTGTTGAACACATAATGGATCGCCACGGTCAGTTCGACCACGCCGAGCCCGGAGCCAAGATGCCCGCCGGTCTGCCCGACCGCCGCGATCATCTCGCTGCGCAATTCGTCGGCCAACTGGCGCAGCTGTTCGGGACGCAACTGCCTGAGTTCGTTAGGGGTCGCCACCGTATCGAGCAGCGGGGTTGCCGGATTAGCATTCATCGGGGTGGCATTACACCGCCCGGACGGGCCTGTCGAATGGAGAGAGGGTGCAGGTGGCGTGCAGGTTGACTCGGGCAATCGGTCGCGAAATAGCAAAGCCATGGAACTCACCCACCGCCTCGCCGCCGCTTCGGACACTGCTGCCATCGCTGCCCTGATGGACCGCGCGATTGCCGAGCTGCAGCGCCCGTTCCTCAATGCCGAGCAGATCGCTGCGAGCCGGCTGAGCATGGGGCTCGATACCCAGCTGATCGCCGACGGGACCTACTTCGCGATCCTCGAAGGGGAAGAGCTGGTCGGCTGCGGCGGGTGGAGCAAGCGCGCAACGCTCTACGGCGGCAACCACTCGGCCGAACTGCGCGATGACCGCCTGCTCGATCCCGCCCGCGAGCCCGCCCGGATCCGCGCGATGTACACCGATCCAGCGCATGTTCGGCGCGGGATCGGGCGGATGATCCTCATCCTGTGCGAGGAAGCTGTGGCCAATGCCGGGTTCAAGCGGCTCGAACTGATGGCGACGGCGGCCGGCGAGCCGCTGTATTCCACCTGCGGATATCAGGTGATCGAACGGGTCGAGCGCATGTCTGGCGAAGGCGTGGCAGTGCCCGGCGCCGTTATGGGCAAGACGCTCGACCAAGCCTAGGCTCGTCCCCCAATCCCCGGAGTACAGACATGCCCCTACCCGCCAATGCAGCACCGCTGACCTTCGTCATTACTGGCAACCGCGCCAAGTCCAGGCCGTTTTACGAGAACGTGCTGGGGCTGCGCGTGCTCGGCGAAGACGATCACGCGGTGACTTTTGACCTCGGCAACCGGACCCCGATGCGGCTGACCCAGGTCATGGGTCACAAGGCAGCCGGACACACCGTGCTCGGCTGGCACGTCGCCGATTTGCGCGCGGCGATGCACGGGCTGCGCGCTCAGGGCGTCACGTTCAAGAACTATGATGGCATGGGCCAGGATGCAGAAGGGGTCTGGGCCTCGCCCGATGGCGGGGCCAAGCTCGCGTGGTTTACCGACCCCGATGGAAATGTGTTGAGCCTGACCCAGTTCGGTTAGGCGCTGCAGTCGCTACAAAAACCGCGCAGTTCGACCACCGGGCGGATGTCGGCAAACCCGGCCCGTTTGGCCGCTTCGACCAATGCACCGGTGAGCTTGTCATCGTCGATGTGCACGGTCTTGCCGCAGCCGTCGCAGATCAGGAAGATGCAATCGTGCCGGCACCCCGGGTGCGGGTTGGCGATATAGGCATTGGCGCTTTCAACCCGCCGCGCGAGGTTCGAGGCAACGAACAGGTCGAGGATCCGGTAAACCGAATTGGCCGCAACGCGCTTGCCGCGCTCGTTCGAGACATGTTCGGCGATGTCATAGGCTGAAACCGGGCGGTCCTGCGCGGCGAGCGCGCCGAACACTTCGCTGCGCATGCCGGTCCACTGTTCGCCCGCGGCCTCAAGGGCGTGCTGCGCGGCTTCGACCAGGCTTTCGCCGGTCGGTTCGTCATGGTGATGATGATGGTGATTTGGGGTGGCCATGCGCGCAATATAGGCGCTGGCAGCGTTAGCCGCAAATACTAGCGGGTCTGATCCTGCGGCGCGGTGACCAGCGTCTGGTCAGGCAGGTTCGGCGCAGCGGTCGCTGCGGTGGCCGATGGGATGACCTGCTCGGCCAGGCTCTTGTGGCTGAAGGGCGAGCCCATCACCGCCACCAGCGCCGCGCAGCCGAGCACGAAGCCAAGGCCAAGAGCGCGGTAAAGGTCAGGTTTGAACAGGCCCATCGGGAATCTCTCGTATCAGGGGTTAATTGCTTGACCGCCCTCCTGCACATTCGAAAGTGACCGTCCAGTGAATGCACAGGTCAGGTTCGCTTCATCGCGACGAAGCGATGGGCGAATGCGGTAAACTGAAGGAGCCTGGCGCGGCTTTAGTGGCGGAAGTGGCGCATTCCGGTGAAAACCATGGCCAAGCCCGCCGCATCTGCAGCGGCAATCACCTCGTCGTCGCGGATCGAACCGCCCGGCTGAATCACCGCGGTCGCGCCCGCTTCAGCGGCGGCGAGCAGCCCGTCGGCAAAGGGGAAAAACGCGTCGGAGGCGACCGCGCTGCCGGTGGTACGCGGCGCTGCCCAGCCGAATTTCTCCGCAGCCTCGAAGGCCTTCATCGCGGCGATGCGCGACGAATCGCGGCGGTTCATCTGGCCCGCGCCAATGCCTGCGGTAATCCCGTCCTTGGCATAGACGATCGCGTTCGATTTGACGTGACGGGCCACGGTCCAGGCGAACAGGCAATCCTTGAGCTCCTGCGGCGTCGGCGGACGCTTGGTCACCACCGTGAGATCGCCCGCCGCAATCGCACCATTGTCGCGGCTTTGCGCCAGCAGCCCGCCGGTGATCGGCTTGATCAGCATGCCCGGGCGGCGCGGATCGGGAAGATCGCCCGTCAGCAGCAGCCGCAGGTTCTTCTTGCGCGCGAACACCGCGCGGGCACCTTCGCTCGCAGCGGGAGCCACCACCACTTCGGTAAAGATCGCGCAGATCGCCTCGGCGGTCGCTTCGTCGAGGGCCATGTTGACCGCAACGATCCCGCCGAACGCCGAAACATCGTCGCACTGCAGCGCCCCGGTCCAGGCCTCGAGCAGCGAGCTCGCCTGCGCCACCCCGCACGGGTTGGCGTGCTTGACGATTACCACTGCCGGGTCCTGCCCGCGGAATTCGGCCACCAGTTCGAGCGCGGCGTCGGCGTCGGCGTAATTGTTGTAGGACAGTTCCTTGCCCTGGACCTGCTCGGCTTGGGCGATGCCTTTGCCGTGCGGCCCGACCGGCACATAAAGCGCGGCGCGCTGGTGCGGGTTCTCGCCATAGCGCAGTTCACCAACGCGGGTGGCGCTCACCGCGAGCATTTCGGGGAAGACCTGCTGCTGATCGGCAAAGGCGAACCACTGGCTGATCATCGCATCGTAAGCGGCAGTTGCGGAATAGGCCCGCGCCGCCATCAGCTTGCGGAAATCGTAAGTGGTCGCGCCGTCCTTCTCGGCCAGCTCGGCGAGGAAGCCCGCATAGTCCGCCGGGTCGGTCAGGATGGTGACGAAAGCGTGGTTTTTTGCCGCCGAACGGACCATGCTCGGCCCGCCGATGTCGATGTTTTCGATGATTTCGTCGCGGCTCGCACCTTTGGCAACAGTTTGCACAAACGGGTAAAGGTTGACCACAACCAGGTCGATCGCGCCAATTTCGTGTTCGAGCATGGCAGCCGCATGTTCGGGATTATCGCGCACCGCGAGCAAGCCGCCGTGGACCTTCGGGTGCAGCGTCTTGACCCGCCCGTCCATCATTTCGGGGAAGCCGGTGAGATCGGACACGTCCTTCACCGCCAGGTCCGCATCGCGCAGCGCCTTGGCGGTCCCGCCGGTCGAGACCAGCTCGACGCCCCGGGCGGCCAAGTCCTGGCCAAGCGCAACCAGCCCAGTCTTGTCGGACACTGACAGCAGTGCCCGGCGGATCGTCACATCGCTCACGTCAATTCTATCCCATCTTCTTGAGCAGCCAGGCGAACGAGCCGCCCCCGCGCGAGACCAGTCCCTGCACCACCAACTGCTGGATCGGCTGCGGGCGGCCCTGGCCATCGGCCCAGATGCTTTCTTCGATGCTGACCTGGCCGTCGCCGGTTTCGCCGCCGATGCGGAACTGCCAATAGGAGCCATCGGGCAGCGCCAGACCGGCGCCTTGCCCGTCCTCGGACAGCCCGACCTCGATCCCGGAGCCGAGGTGGAAGCGGATCGCATAGCCGACCTTGCCGCTTTTGCCCTTGCCCTTGGCGGGCACCAGCAGATCCTCGCCGCGCAGTTCGGTGCCATCGTCGCGCAGGATCAGGATGCGGCGATGGGTCAGGCCGTAGCGCCCGACATAGCCGTTATGACTGGCCTCAAGCCGGGTCGCGCCGGCCTGTTTGTCGCCAAGGAGTGTGCGCCGGTCGAGATCGACTTCGGAGACGCCGCTGCCGATCTTGCCGCCCATCAGGATCGCGGTCGAATTGGCATCGTCGATCACCAGCGTTGAATGCGCCGCAGTGGCGCGCAGGCCTTGCTCGAGCCGCACCGGGATCAGTCCGCCGGCGCAAGCTGCGCCGCCGCAATTGACCACGATCCGCTGCGCCGCATGGCTGAATTCGAACGCCAGAGTGGAAGCGCAGCCCGAACGCGCGTGCTTGGCGAGAGGCGGCGGGGCAGCGTCGAACTGCAGCAAGCCCTTCTGCGCCACGACGCGCTGATAGCCCCACTGCCGCACATCGCGCAGCGGCCGGGTGCGCACGCCGCTGGCGAGGATCAGCGCGGCTACTTCATCGCCATCGACCGCCCAGGCCCCCTGCCACGACCCGAGCGAGCCATCGCCATGCGTCAGCGCAAGCAGCGGCGGGACCAACAGGCCCATGATGGTTTCAAGCGCTTGTGGCGGATCGCGGCGCACCGCCTGATAACAGGCGCGCAGCCGCACCAGCAGCGCGATCGCCTCGATCTGCGCCAGCGGGCTGCGTGAGAGGACTCCGCCATCATCGCCGACCAGTTCGCCCAGCGCGCGGATCAGCCCGGCTTCACCAAACAGGCGGCGCGGCTTGCCTTCGGGCAAGAGCAACCCAGCCGCGACGATGCCGCACCAGCCGGCCACCTCGCCCAGCAGATCCTCGGCCCGGCCGACGTGTCTGTCGAGCCAACGCGCGGTATCGCTGAGCGCGGCCAGCACCTTGGCCCGCAGCACCTTGTTGCCGCCGGACAGGATCAGCGGGGCATGGACCAGCCAGTTGAGTTCGCGCGTGCCCGCATTGGCAATCGTCCAGGCCGGCCCCTTGCCGGGGCGCGAGGGATATTTGGGGTTGGCATTGAGCCACGCCCCGAGCACGCGTTCCGCCACCGGCGCCACCGCATCGCGCGGCGCGCAAGCTTCAAGGTCGGCCAGCCAGGCGAACGAATGGACCGCGCGCTCAAGCGGCGGGGCCAGGCGTGCTGCCCCGGCGAAATCGATCTGCGCGATCGGGCTCTTGACCCCGTGAACCAGAAAATGTCCGGCGCGCAGCGCGGTTCCGCTGGTCCGGTTGCCCGGCAGCGGGTTGTCCACTGTGGCCAGCAGGCGCGCTTTGGCGGGCTTGCGGAACGGAGACGACAGGGTCGATCCGGGAACGCCGAAGCGATAGGCCAGGCGGATCAGCCGCTCGCCCGCGCCCAGCGATGGCGGCGCGAAATCGGCGAGCGCCAACGCGCGGCCCGGTTCGACCAGTTCGCCCGGCGGCGGTGTTTCGGCGGCTTCGTTCACCAGCCCGGCCTCATCGCCGTGTCCCAGCGGAATCGCTGCGCCATTCGCGGTGCTGTCGCTGCGGTTCTGGAGGGCGGCGTCGACCATGGTTCATCCCGCCCCCTTGAGCGCGGCGATATTGGTCGCGTAATGATCCGGCCCGCCTTTGAAGGTCGCGGTCCCGGCAACCAGCACATCGGCACCGGCGGCAACGCATTGCGGGGCGGTTACGAGATCAACCCCGCCATCGACTTCGAGGAAGATCTGCCGCCCGCTCTTGTCGATCATCTTGCGCACTGCCTCGATCTTCCTGAGCTGGCTGGAGATGAAGCTTTGCCCGCCGAACCCGGGGTTGACGCTCATCACCAAGACCAGATCGATATCGTCGATCAGGTAATCGAGCGCCTTGGCGGGCGTCGCCGGGTTGAGCGCGATCCCGGCCTGCTTGCCCAGCGCCTTGATCGCCTGCACCGTGCGGTGCGCGTGCGGCCCGGCTTCGGGATGGAAGGTGATGATATCCGCGCCCGCGGCGGCAAAGGCTTCAAGGAACGGATCGACCGGCTCGATCATCAGGTGAACATCGAACGGCTTGGCTGTGTGCGGCCGCAGCGCCTTCACCACGCCCGGCCCGATGGTCAGGTTGGGGACGAAATGCCCGTCCATCACATCGACGTGAATCCAGTCCGCGCCCGCCGCATCGATGGCGCGCACTTCTTCGCCCAGCCGGGCAAAGTCGGCGGACAGGATCGAGGGGGATATCAATGGCCTGGCCATGGCGCGCAAGAGGGCTCCCTTTGGAGTGCCCTAACTACCACATGTGGGGGGAACAAGGCACGGGGCGGCTGTTTTCCACACTGCATATCGCGCGATTTGCGCGTACTGGCCGATACCCGCGACACGGCAGCGGCAATTGACCTTCGCCAGTCGGCACGGCACAGCCCCGGATGATGCAAGGCTCTCCCACCGCTGGCGAAATGATGCGCCTGATGGCCGAGGAAACCCGCACCTCGCATGGGCCAGTCCCGCGCGTGCTGGGCGGGCACCATGTGGCGCCGGGTTACGACGTGTTCGCGGGCGGCGAATACCTGCTGCGCTGCGCCAGCGGATACGGCTATCATTACCGTCCCGGGAAGGGGATCACGATCGAGCGACCCAGTGACAATGCCGATCCGGATGAAGAATTCCTGTGGCTCAACGGCAGCGTTTATGCTGCCGTCGCGTGCCTTAACGGGCTTTATCCGCTGCACGCCTCGGCGGTGGAATTCGGCGGCGCGGTCCATGCCTTCACCGGCCCGAGCGGCGCGGGCAAATCGACGCTGGTCAGCGCGCTGGGCCTGCGCGGGCTGCCGCTGTTTTGCGACGATACGCTGCTGCTCCATTTGCCCGAGGGCGGGCCAATGATGGCGCTGCCCGGGCACAAGCGGCTCAAGCTGACCGCCGAAGCGCTCAAACTGACCGGCCTTGCGGGCGAAAAGCCGGTCGGGGCGGGCACGGGCAAAAGCTATGTCGCGCCCCCGGCGGGCGCCGCCGCCCGCCCGCTGCCGCTCGCCAGTCTGGTGGAGCTAGAGGATGGACCTGAGCTGGCTTGGCATGACATTTCGGGGGCGCAGCGGCTGCTCGTGCTCGATGACGATCACGATCTGCAGCCGCTTTATGCCAGCGCGCGCCGCCCCAGCCGGGCCGAGCTGTTCGCCCGGCGTTCGCGAATCGCGGCTTCTGTGGCAATGGCGCGGTTGACCCGGCCGATGTCTGCCGACAGTCTGGATGCAGCGGCGCAGCTGGCGCTGGCGCAGATCACTCAGCCAGGAAAGCGGCGATGACTTCGACGATCACCAAGTGCAAGGACCAGTACAGCGAGACCGCGATCGACGACGAAGTCGTGGTGATGAGCCTCGACAGCGGCACTTTCTTTTCGCTCACCGGGACCGCACGCTCGATCTGGGAACTGCTCGACCAGCACGCCGAGCGGGCGCTCTTGCTGGCAGCGCTGGCCGAGGAATTTGGTCAGGATGAAAGCGCCATTGCCGAGGAATTCGACACGTTCGTCGCTTCCCTCAGCGAGGCCGGGCTGGTTGACTGCCGCTGAAACCTGGGCGGCGCGCCTGCGCACAGTGCGGGCGATGGCCTTGCTCTGCGCGGCCCGATTTCTGATAGCCGCCGTGCCGTTCCGCATCTGGCGCAAGGGACTGGGCCGAACCGCTACGGCCGCCGCCGCGCCCGATCCCGTTGCAGCGCGCCGCTTCGCCGCGCAGGTCAACCGCGCCGGATCGCGGCTACCCTTCACCACCAAGTGCCTGCCCCGCGCGATGGCGCTGAGCTGGCTGCTACAATATGCCCGCTCGCCCCACCGGCTGGTGCTGGCCGTGCGTCCGCCCGAGCTCGTCAAGCTGGGCCAGATTGCCGATGTCGCCGGCGCTCCTTCGGGCGTGACGCAGAACGCGAACAAGTCCTGATCTGGCGGCCCGTTCTACCCATTCAGGGAGTTGACGGCGGGCCGTGATCGCCATAATTTGGAACCAAGCCGGGTCCCTCGCTGAGCGGGATTCCGCGCTTGGCGCTTCGCTCGCTGCCGGAACGGGGCGAGTCGCGGCCAGCGCCGAGCAGAGCCGCTGGTCCTGCGCGCAGCTTCAATCGCACAGTGATCCCCGCCGCGTCCGCGGCTGGGCCCCGGCCGAGGCCGACGGGCTGGCGGTGCTGTTTACCGGACACATCGCTAATGCCAGAGCGCTGGCCGGTGAACTCGGTCTGCCCTGGCCCGGGCTCGCCACCGAACACGATCTCGCCCGGCTCTATGCCAAGCTGCTGCGCCGTTATCCCGATTCGGCCGATCATCGGGCGATCGGCGAATATGCCGTTGCCGTCATCGATCTGGACAAACACAGCCTTCGCCTAGCGCGAAGTCCGCTACGCGCGCCGCCGCTGCACTATCACTTCGCCGCTGGCCGCGTCATTGCCGCAAGCGTACCGCGCGTATTGCTGGCCGCCGGGGTCGCGCCGCAACTCGATCCGCTCAAGCTGGCCGACAACGCCTGGTTCAATTACGCCAGCGATCGTTCTGGCTGGTATGAGGGGACGGCCAAGGTCCCGCTGGGCACCACAATCGAATTTTCCGCCGGGACCATGCGGTCGCAGCGCTATTACGATCCACTCGCGCTGCCGCAGGTGCGGCTGCCGCGCCGCGAAGACTATGTCGAACAGGCCAACGCCTTGCTTGGCGAAGCAGTCGCCGCCGCGATGGACGGGTTCGAACGGCCGGGCGTGCTGCTGTCGGGCGGGCTCGATTCGTCGCTGGTTGCGGCGCGTACGCTCGAGCATTTGCCCGCCGACCGGGAGCTTCCGGCCTTTACCTTCGTGCCGCAAGCGGACTGGGATGGGCGCGTGCCGCGCGGCACCTATGGCGACGAACGGCCCTATGTCGACCGGTTCGCGGCCATGCACCCGCGCGTGCATCCGCATTACCTCGACAATCACGGTCTGGCCTTCGATCACCGCATGATGGAGATGTTCCACCTGACCGGGGTGGCGCCGATCAACCTGGCGAATTTCAGCCCCTATCACGAGCCCTGGCGCGCGGCGCGGCAAGCCGGGTGTGACGTCCTGCTGGTGCCGCAGTGGGGCAACGAAACCTTCAGCAACGCGGGCGAATGGGGACTGATCGAATACTTTCTGAAGCTGCGCTGGGGCGAGCTTGGCGCGGCTTTGCGGGCTAGCAACGACGATCCGCGGCCGCTGTGGCGCCGCTTTGTCGGGGAATGCCTGCTGCCGCTCCTGCCTCCTGCGCTGTGGCGCCGCCAGCGGGCCTGGCGCGGGGTGCGCGATACCCGCGAGCTCGCCTCGCCGCTGCGCGCGGATTATGTCGCGGCGCATGGGCTTGATCTGCGCGACGATGCGCAAGGCGGCGCGCTGGGCTCTGCCGCGCCGCGCAACCAGCGCGTCTGGCTGGCCCGTGCGCTGAACACCGCGTTCGAGGAATCGAACGACGTGTGGCAGGGCTTCGAGCAGCTTTATGGCGTGCCGATGCGCGATCCGGCCGCTTACCGCCCGCTGGCCGAATTCTGCTTCGGCTTGCCCACCGACCTGTACCTGCACCAAGGGGAAAGCCGCTGGCTGGCGCGCGCGATGGCGCGCGGGCTGTTACCTGAGGCGCAGCGGACCAACCCCCGGTCGGGCCGCCATAACCCTGACTGGCTCGCCAAGCTCGCGCCGCGCCGAGCCGAATTGCGCGCCGAGCTGGGCCGCCTCGAACAGGTGCCCGAGCTGGCCGAGATGTTCGATTTCCCCCGGCTTAAGGCCGCGCTCGACGATTGGCCGAGCGAGACCCCGACCGGCGAAGACGCTTTGCCACTGCAAGTCGCGGTGACGCGCGGGCTGACTGCGGCGCGCTTCATCAATTACGTCTCGGGCCGGAACTGCTAGAGCTCGTTCCCGTGGGAACCTTTCGCACCTTGTTTGAGCTGACCGGGCGCCGCCGCGCTGCGGGATTGCTCGCTCTGATGATCGCCGCCGCGCTGACCGAAGGGCTTGGACTGATCATGCTGGTCCCGCTGCTGGCGGTGCTGGCACCGGGCGCCGCGCCCGGCGGCGGGAAGCTGGCGGCACTCATCGCAACAACCGGGCTGCCGCTTGCCCTCGGCCCCTTGCTGGTGATGTTCGTCGCGCTCGTCGCGCTGCGCGCACTGGTGATGCGGGCGCGGACGCTGGCGGCGCTGCGGGCGCAGGTTGCCTTGGTCGACAACCTCCGCGCCCGGGCCTGGCATGCGCTGCTCCATTGCGAATGGCGCGCGCTGCTCACGCTCAGCCGCAGCCACAGCGCCAACCTGCTGCTGAGCGAAGTCGAACGTGCCGGGCTGGGCGTGCAGCAATTGTTGCTGGCCGCAGCAAGTGCGGTGACGCTGGGCGGCGTCCTGCTGGGCGCGCTACTGCTCTCGCCGCTGATGACGTTTGGCGCGCTGATCGCGGGCGCGATCCTGATCGCAATGCAAGCGAGCCTGCGCCGCACCGCGCACCGCCTGGGCGAATCAGTTGGCGAGGCTCACAGCGCGCTCCACGCCAGCCTTGACCAGGGCTTGGCCTCGCTCCGCACGATCAAGAGCCTCGAAGGCGAGGCCGCAGCAGCGGCGCAGACCGCCGCGAGCGTGAGCGCATTGCGCACGATCCAGCTCGAATTCGCGCGTCGCCACACGCTAAATCAGGACCTGCTGCAGCTTGGTGGTGCGGTGGCGCTGGCGCTGCTGGTGTGGCTGGCGGTGAGCCGCTGGCAGCTTGGCGCAGCCACGGTGCTGCCGATGGTTGCCGTGTTCGCCCGGGCGCTGCCGCTGCTCGGCCAGGTGCAGGATGCCTGGCTCAACTGGCTTCATGCCCAGCCTGCGCTCGGCGCCGCGCTCAAGCTGACCACCGACGCCGAAGCGGCGCGCGAGCCTGAGGTGACCGGCGTTGCCGCGCCCAGGCTAACCCGCGAACTACGGCTTGAGCAGGTCAGCTTGCGCTTCACAGCCGGCGAAGCTGTGCTTGACGATGTTTCGCTCACAATCCCGGCGCGCGGGATGACCGCGCTGATCGGACCTTCGGGCGCGGGCAAGAGCACGCTGGCCGATCTGGTTGCCGGGCTGCTTGCGCCCGACCAAGGGACGGTCACGGTCGACGGAGCGCCGCTTGAAGGCCCGCTGCGCCGCGCCTGGCGGCGGCAGGTCGCTTATGTCCAGCAGGACCCGGTGCTGATCGCCGGCACCCTGCGCGATAACCTGGCCTGGGCCGCTCCGGGGGCCTCCGACGACGACCTGCGCGAGGCACTACGCCAGGCCTCGGCGGACTTTGCGCTGGCCTTCCCGGAGGGGCTCGATACCAGAATCGGCGACGGCGGGCGGGGCCTGTCCGGCGGCGAGCGGCAGCGGCTGATGCTGGCGCGGGCGCTGCTCAGGAAGCCCGCGCTGCTGATCCTCGATGAGGCGACCAGCGCGCTCGATGCGGACAACGAAGCGCAGATTGCCGCGGCGCTCGCCCGGCTCAAGCCGCAGATGGCGGTGCTGGTGATTGCGCATCGCGGCGCGCTGACCGAGATGGCAGACCGAACCTATCGGCTCGAAAACGGCCGACTGCTCAGCTGAGCGCGGCGTAGATTTCGGGGAGGAAGCGCGGCGCCTGCTCTTCAGCCAGCGCGTGCGCGCGCGGATCGTCGACATCGAGCCACCACGCCCCGCCAATCTCCCAGGTCGCGGCGCGGCCGCGATCGGCCAGTCGCTGCATGCCTTCGGACAGGCTGCCTGCTTGGCCGTCTGCAATCGCGCTGCGAACCGCCTCGGCCAGTTCGGCGGTGCACAGAAACGCGCCGCAATCGACCGCATCGTAGCTGGGTATCGTCTTGCCTATCGCGCGAATGAAGCCGCGATTGTCGCGGCTCACCCAAGTTGCGTCATCGGGATCGATCAGGGGATCGTCGGTGCGCAGGTCCACCGCCAGCGTCACTCCGCGGTCTTCGCCGCCCTGCCGGGCCAAACCATTCAGGATCAGGGCGGAAAAGACATGATCCGACATCATCAGCAGATAATCGCCGCGGGTCCGTTCGGCCCCAGCGAGCACCGACCAGCCGTTGGGTTTCGACCAGTCGGCCACGCGCGCCGCCTCGACCGCGATCCCGGCGCGAGCCCCAAGCGCAGGCAGTGCGGCTTCGAGCCGTTCAGCCTCGTGCCCGGTCACCACGATCACCCGGTCCACGCCGGCCGCCTTGGCCTGCCGCACGCCGAGTTCGAGCAGCGGCACCCCGGCGACCGGGGTCATCGGCTTGGAATCGGAGATTTCGCGCAGGCGGCTGCCGAAACCGGCAGCAATGATCACGGCGTCCATCAGGCGCTCCATACAGAAACGGCGCCGGTAGACCCCGGCGCCGTCTCAATGTTCAGTCCGCTGCGCCTTATTCAGCCGCGAGCGGGGCTTCCGAGATATATTCATCGACCATCTGCGCGGCGAGATCGTCGTTGAACTGCTGCGGCGGATGCTTGCAGAAGTAAGCCGATGGGCCGATCAGCGCGCCGCCTTCACCGCGTTCCAGCGCAACCTTGGCGCAGCGCAGTGCGTCCATCACGCAAGCCGCCGAGTTGGGGCTGTCTTCGACCGAGAGGCGCAGTTCCAGATCCATCGGGACGTTGCCCCACTGCAGCCCTTCAAGGCGCAGAAAGCACAGCTTGTTGTCCTTCTGCCACGGCACATAGTCCGACGGGCCGACGTGGATGTTTTCATCCGCCAGCCGCTGAGCGAGCATCGCCTGCACCGCTTCGGTCTTCGATTCCTTCTTCGAACCGAGCCGCTGGCGATCGAGCATGTTCATGAAGTCGGTGTTGCCGCCGGTGTTGAGCTGGTAGGTCCGCTCAATCGTGACGCCGCGCGCGGCGAACAGGCTGGACAGCACGCGGTGAACGATCGTCGCGCCAACCTGGGCCTTGATGTCATCACCCACGATCGGCAGGTTCTTGGCGCGGAACTTGGCTTCCCATTCGGGGCGGCTGGCGATGAACACCGGCATGCAGTTGACCACTGCAACGCCTGCTTCAAGCGCGCATTCCATGTAGAATTCGGTTGCTTCCTGCGACCCGACGGGGAGGAAGTTGATCAGCACTTCCGCGCCCGAATCCTTGATCGCCTTGATGATGTCGGCGGCCGTCGCTTCGGTGTCATTGGCAACGATGAAGCCCTTGTCACCGACCGTGGTCATGTGCGCGGCAACGCCGTCCGAAACCTTGCCCATGATTACCTTGGCGCCGGTCGGAGCGATGTCCTGCTGGAATACCTTGGTGTTGTTGGGCGAGGCGAAGATGGCTTCGGCAATGTCGAGCCCGACCTTGCGCGCATCGACATCGACACCGAGCACGAATTCCACGTCACCGGCGCCGTAGCCACCGATCTTTTCGTGAATCAGGCCCTGCGCCGAATTGTTCTGGCGGTAATAGGTTACCCCTTGCACCAGCGAACTGGCGCAATTGCCGACGCCGATCATGGCGACCTTGATTGGATTCATTATCTGTAATTCCCTTTCGAGCGTCACTGCGCGCGCCCGTCCAAGCGTTGGCGCAATAAGAAATTGCGCGCCAAAAGCAAGAGGTTTGGCGCAGGTCAAGCCGGATACCGACAGCGCGCGGAAGCCTTAAGGCCCGCAATCTGACAGCGTCCGGTGCCAACTTTGCCGCAAATCCAGCCGGATTTGCGCCGCACGTCGGCACGTGCCTGCGCAATGCAGGACTATGAGTATAGCACCAAACGCGCGCCACGCAAATCCACAGCGTAACAGCGAGATGCAGAATTTTGAGCGGCGGTAAGTGGCATTGTGAAGCCTTGGCGGTTGCACTGCCCGGACGGCGGTTTATGGCCGCTGAACGATGCGTTGGCAGGAGATACGAATTGAATTCGGGTAACGCTTCAAAAATTCATCAACTTTCGCCGCCGCGCCCGCAACGCCCGCGCGAATTGCAGGATCCGCTCAACTATTATCTCTACCATCCGCTCGCCTGGCAGCTGGCGCGGCTGTTGGCGCGGACCCCGCTGACCCCAAACATGGTCTCGGTGATGGGCGCGCTGATGGTGGTTGCGGCGAGCTTGGCCTACACCCAGCTGACCTGGCCACTATCCGCCGCGCTCGGCATGGCGCTGCACATGGGCTGGCACGTGGTCGACGGGGCCGACGGCGATCTGGCGCGGTTGACCGCGCGGTCGAGCCCGATCGGCGAACTGGTCGACGGTCTGTGCGATTACGTCAGCCACGCGGTGCTTTACGTGATGCTGGCCTTCTGGCTGCAGGCGCACGGCGGGCCTTTCGCGGGTTGGTATGCCTGGGCCTTGGTGGTTTTCGCCGGGATCAGCCACGCGGTCCAATCGAATCACGTCGAGGTCCAGCGCCGCCAGTACCAATATTGGGTCTATGGCACGCCGTGGCTGCGCACCTCGCGGGCGCAGGGCGATTCGCCGGCGGACACCAGCTGGGCCGGGGCGTTGGTGGCGCTGTATCTCTCGGTCGCCAACGGGATGACCCCGCACGCGCTGCGGATCGATGCGGCGGTGGCCGCTGCCAAGAGCGATCCCGCGCGGCTGAGCGAGATCGCCGCCGCGGTCCGCACCGAATCACCGCCACTGCTGCTCTTGTGCAAGTTTCTTGGTCCCAATCCGCGCGCGATCGTGCTGGGCCTGTCGATGTTTGCCGGCACCCCGTTATGGTACATGCTGTACCAGTCCGTGGCGCTCAATGCGCTGCTTGTACTCTCGGTCAGCCTGCACAATGCTGCCGCCCAGCGCATCGCCGCGCGAATCGGAGCCTGAACGATGTTGCATGAGAGCCTGCTCGAAGACGCGCGCGCCATCTCGGACGATATCGTTGCCTTGCGCCGCGCAATCCATGCCGAGCCCGAATTGGGCCTCGATACCCCCAAGACCCGCGACAAGGTCCGCGCCGCGCTGGCCAACCTGCCGCTTGAATGGCGCGAATCGACCACGACCAGCGGGCTCGTGGCGACGCTTAAGGGCGGGGCCGGGCCCAATGGCGCAAATGGGGGCCGCACGGTCCTTCTGCGCGGCGACATGGACGCGCTGCCGATGGCCGAGGAAACCGGGCTCGCGTTCGCCTCGACCATTGCCGGAACGATGCATTCGTGCGGGCATGATACCCACACCGCGATGCTGGTGGGCGCGGCGCGGCTGCTCTGCGCGCGCGCCGATCAGCTCGCGGGCGAGGTCCGGTTCATGTTCCAGCCGGGCGAGGAGGGCTTTCACGGCGCGCGTCACATGCTCGAAGAAGGGCTGCTGAACCCGCTGCCCGAAGCGGCCTTCGCGCTGCACATCATGCCCAATTCCCAGCACGGACTGGTGGTGGGCAAGGCCGGCGCGCTGATGGCCTCCGCAGACCAGTTCGATATCGTGATCGATGGCCGCGGCGGGCACGGCGCGATGCCGCACGATGCGCTCGACCCGGTGCCGATTGCCTGCGAAGTGGTTACCGCGCTGCAGACTTTCGTGGCGCGCCAGTTCAACGCTGCCGACCCGGTGATCGCCTCGGTCACGCAGATCAATGCTGGGACCGCGCACAATATCATCCCCGACTGCTGCACCTTGCGTGGCACCCTGCGCTCGCTTTCACCGCGGCACCGCGCCAAACTGCATGAGGGCCTCACCCGGCTCGCCACGGGGATCGCTGCGGCGCACGGGGCCTCGGCGCGAGTCGAGATCACCGCCGGCTTCCCGGTCACTATGTGCGATCCGCGCGCGGTCGACCTGGGTGAGGCGGTGGCCACCGAGCTGTTCGGCGCGCCGTCGTGGCGGCGGCTCGAGGCCCCGATCATGGGCGCGGAAGACTTCTCCTACGTGCTCGAACAGGTGCCCGGCGCGATGTTCTTCCTCGGCGTGGCGCACGAAGGGGTCGATCATCACAAGTGCGCGTCGATCCATTCGCCGCGGATGATGGTCGATGAAAAAGCCCTGCCGCGCGGCGCGGCGCTGCTCGCCGGATGCGCTGAGCGGTTCCTGGCGCAGGGGTGGAATTGAGCGGGAAGGTGGTGCACCCGACAGGATTCGAACCTGTGACCCCTGCCTTCGGAGGGCAGTACTCTATCCAGCTGAGCTACGGATGCGTTGGAGCGCCGGTTAGCAGCGAGATCGCGGCAACGCCAGTGGGTTTGTTGCAGCGGGTTTTGGCCGGTTAGCAATTTGGCAAGCGCCGCGCGGCTATAGCATTGCCATGAACATGCACCACAGCTTCACCGCGTCCGGAACCGGCGCGTTGCCCACTTCAGGCCGACCCGAATTCGGTCAGGCTTCGGCCAGCGCGATGAGCATGAAGTGGTCGGCGCTGCACGACGCGGTAAATGTGGTCGGCATGCTTGCGGGACTGGCGGCCGAACCGACCAGGCCCGAGATTCGCAACTTCCCGGCGATGATGCGCGATACCGGTGGCTGGCGGCGTGAGTTCGCCGAACAGGGGATCAGCGATTTGTCGGCAGTGATGGAGCCGGGACTGGCGGCGCTGCTGGCGGTTCATGCCCGCGGCGCCAATCCGGCGGTCCCGGCCTTGGCGCTGTGGCAGGAATTCCACGCCGCGCGCGCCGCTCTGCTGGCACTGGTGCCGCCGCAGGCCGCGGCGGCCCGGCGGATGAGCTGAGCGGAGCAGACCTGCTTCCCATTGCAAGGTTCGCGTTTCGTTCCTAGGATGGCGCATGTCTGCCCTCCAGCCGATTCCCGATATCAAGCCAGACGCATTCGATTCGCCCGCTGCGGCGGCGGTGGCGCGCGGGATTTGCCGGCTGTTCGCCCGCAACGATATCTGGTGCTTGCCCGAAATGCCGCTCAGGAACGGCCGCCGCGCCGATCTGATGGGGATCGATGCCAAGGGCCACCTGATCATTGTCGAGATCAAGGTGGCGCGCGGCGATTTGCTGGGCGACGCCAAATGGCCCGAATATCTCGACTATTGCGATCGCTTCTACTGGGGCCTGGCGCCGCATCTCGACCGCAGCTGTATTGAAGAACCCGGCTTCCGGCCCGAACGCTGCGGGGTGATTGTCGCCGATGGCTATGATGCCGAAATCCTGCGCCCGGCGGCAACCGTCCCGCTCGCCGCAGCGCGGCGGAAGGTTGAGACCGAACGGCTCGCCCGCGCGGCGCTGCGGCGGCAACTGGCGCTGGTCGATCCGCAGCATCTGACCCAGTGGAACGGTTGACCATGCCGGCCGGGCGGGCCTAACCCGGCGGTAGTGATCGAACCTGGACCCACCCAGCCAACCGCGCCGCCGCCAGCCGGGCTGACCGCGCCGGGCCGTCCGCTGGCCCCGTTCCGCTTTCCCGCGTTCCGCGCGATCTGGACCGCCAACTTCGCCTCGTCGATCGGCTCGATGATCCAGTCGGTCGGCGCTTCGTGGCTGATGACCGACCTCACCGCCTCGCACCAACTCATCTCGCTGATCCAGTCGTCGACCACCTTGCCGGTCATGCTGCTCGGCATGTTTGCCGGGGCAATTGCCGATAATTACGACCGGCGGCTGGTGATGCTGGCGGCGCAGTGGCTGATGCTCGCCGCTTCGGCGCTGCTGGCCGCGCTGGCATGGAGCGGCCAGATCGGCCCGTGGTCGCTGATCGCTTTTACCCTGCTGGTCGGCTGCGGGACCGCGCTCAACGGCCCGGCGTGGCAGGCCTCGGTCAGGATGCAGGTCGGCCCGGGCGATTTGGCGCAGGCGATTGCGCTCAACACCATAGCGTTCAACCTGGCGCGCAGCGTCGGCCCGGCGCTGGGCGGCATCCTGATCGCCTTGACCAGTCCGGCGGCAGCCTTCGCGCTCAACGCGTTCAGCTTCGTCGCGCTGATCGTGGTGCTCGGCCGCTGGCACCCCGAACAACCAAGCCGGACCCGCCAGCCGATGCTCGCCTCGATCGCCACCGGAATCCGGTTCTGCGCAGGATCCAGCCCGGTTCGCCGCGTGCTGGTGCGCGGCTTTGCTTTCGGGTTTGGCGGGGTCGGCTTCCTCGCGCTGCTCCCGGTGGTGGTGCGCGCGCAAATCGGCGGCAGCGAATTCGATTATGGCCTGCTGCTCGGCGCGTTCGGCCTGGGGTCGATCCTGACTGCGCTGTGGATCGCGCCGCTCCGCCGCCGGTTCGGCAGCGAGGCGGTGGTGGGGACGGCATCGGTGCTGTTCGCGCTGGCGCTATTCCCGCTCGCCGCCGCCCACAGCCTGGCTCTCGCGCTGGCAGCGGGCGTGGTGGCCGGAGGCAGCTGGGTTTCGGCACTGTCGAGCCTGAATGTCGCGATGCAGCTGCGCTCGCCCGAGGCGATTCTCGGGCGCTGCATGGCGATCTACCAGGCGGTCACATTCGGCGGGATGGCCCTGGGGGCCTATGTGCTTGGCCTCATCGCCGATCTGCTCTCGGTGGCCGACGCGATCCGCTGCGCTGCGACGCTGCTGCTGGTCCTCGCCCCGCTGCTCCGCTGGCTCGCCCCGATGCCCGCGCGCGACGAAGGACGGATCCGCGCGTGAATTCTGTCCCGCTCACGCGGGAAGCAACACCGGCCCGCTCCCCCGGCCCAACCACCCATTAAGTGTACCCTGTGGGTGGTTGGGCCGGG
>JANYEY010000103.1 GCA_025359685.1 Sphingomonadaceae bacterium
TGGTGCCGCTTACAGGATTCGAACCTGTGACCCCATCATTACGAATGATGTGCTCTACCGACTGAGCTAAAGCGGCACGGCTGCCGGGCAAAGGGGCCACGGCGGCGATTGCGGAGCCGTCCATAGCCACTTTGCCGCGCCGCGCAAACCCTGTTTCCAATCCCTGTTTCGCGCACGGGCCGGGCGCGCTATAGCCGGTGCATGAGGCCGCTAGGGGAGCTTGGGCTGGTGCATCGATATGGCTGAAGCCCCCGCAGCGCCGCTGGCCCGGCTGGCTATCGGCGTCACTGGCCATCGCCGTGCGCATCCCGCCCTGGCCCACACCGGCGAAGCGGTCGCGGCGCAGCTTGAACTGCTACTCTCGGCGGTCACCGCACAAGTTGATAGCCAGGCCGCGACGCTGGGTGAAACCGCACCGATCCGGCTGCATACGCTGCTTGCCGACGGGGTCGATCAGGTCGCCGCAGCCAGTGCCATCGCGCGCGGCTGGGATCTGGTGGTACCGCTGCCGTTTGGCAGAGCGCTCAACCAGGTCATCAATTCCCACCCGGCAAGTCTGGCCGATGCCGAAGCGCTGCTGGCCGGCGATGTCCCACCCGATGCCGGCTGCGCCGCGCGCGCCGCCGTCATCGCGCAGTGGTACGAAAAATCGCATCTGTTCGAACTCGCCGATCATGACGAGCTGCTGTCCGGGCAGTTGCTCGCCTCGCTCGCCGATCCGCAGGACAAGGGACTGGCCGCGCTACTTTCAGCCAACACTTCGGCCAACGCAGCAATGGCCGGGCGGGTGATGATCGAACAGTCCGATTTCCTGATCGCGGTATGGGACGGAAAGTCATCGACCCTGGCGGGCGGCACCGGGCACACCATCGCCAGCGCGCTTGACCGCGGCTGCCCGGTGGTGCGGATCGATCCCGCCGCACCGCAGGATTGGCACATCCTTCACGCCCCCGAATCGCTTGCGGCCATGGCGCCGAGCGAGGACCGCGAGGCGGCGCTGGCCGAACTGGTGCGCATCGCGCTGCGCCCGGGCGAAGGCGGCGCCTTGCGCGCCGGTGCGGAAGCGTTGGCGGCGGAGGAATGGCACCCGCACAGCTCGCGGCTGTGGACCGCTTATCGCCGGATCGAGGCGCTGTTCGGCGGCGATCCGCACCCGCTGCGCTCGTTGATCAGCACTTACGAGCCGCCCGAAGCGGTGGCGCACGGCAGCGGGGCCGCAGTGCTGGCCGGCCTGACTGCCCTGCCCGGCGGGGACCTCACCCTTCCCGCCCGGATCGAACGGGAGGTGATGCGCCCGGCAGCCTGGTCGGACGGGATCTCCGCGCGCCTGTCAGACGCCTATCGCGGCGGCATGATCACCAGCTTCATCCTTTCGGCGACGGCGATCGTCTGCGGGATTTCCTACGAACCGTTCGCTTCGATCGACCGCAAGTGGATCTTTTCCAGCGGTGAATTCCTGCTGCTGGCGGCGATCCTGGTGATCATCTGGCGCGGCAGCAAAGAGCGCTGGCACAAGCGCTGGTTCGAAACCCGGCGCGTGGCCGAGTATCTGCGGCATGGACCGATTTCGCTGGCGCTCGGCGTCGCCCGTCCGCCCGCACGCTGGCCGCGCGGCAACGATACGGGCTGGCCCGAGTATTGCGCACGCCATGCCCTGCGGGGAATCGGGCTGCCCGCAGTCAGGGTGACCAAGGAATATCTGCGCGCCGCTGCGGGGACGCTGCTTGATACTCATGTCACCGCGCAGCGCGACTATCACTTTGCCAAGGCAAGGCGCTTGCGCACGGTGCACCACCGGCTTGACCGGCTGTCCGGTCGCCTGTTCCAGCTCGCCATCATCTCGGTCTCAACGTACCTTGCCACCGCGGCGCTGAGCGCGGCCGGGCTGGTCAGCGCGGAGGCGCTGCACGATGTCGCCAAATATGCGTCGTACCTCGGCGTGATTTTCCCGACCTTTGGTGCAGCGCTGGCAGGCATGCGCTACTTCGGCGATTTCGAACGATTTTCAGCCATTTCCGAAGTTACCGCTGCCAAGCTCGACGCGGTGCACCAGCGCCTCGTGCTGCTACTCTCCGCGCCCGACCACGCGCTCAGCTACGCCCAGGTCTCGGAGCTCGCGCATGCAGCCGATGATATCGTGCTGTCGGAAATCGAGAACTGGCAGGCGGTATTCGGCGGCAAGCATATTACCGTTCCGGTGTAGGTTGGTTTTTTGGTTGTCAGGGTGCGCTATTCGCATCCGCGAATAGCTTGCAACACCAGCCCGCTCCCCCGGCCCGACCACCCTCAGGGTACCTTAAATGGGTGGTCGGGCCGGGGGAGCGGGCTGGTGTTGCAAGGAAGACCCGGACGGGTCTTCCGCATCGGCGTGAGCTGCAAAGAATGGAGGCCCGAGCCGGAATCGAACCGGCGTGCGCGGATTTGCAGTCCGCTACGTAACCACTCCGCCATCGGGCCTCGTGTCGCGCCGCTGCGCGAGGAGCGCCACTAGCCGAGCGGCGCACCCCGCGCAAGCCAGATCAGGCAATCCGGGCGAAGCTGATCTGGCGCTTGACCGGGTCGGCACTGACCAGCCTGACGGTGATCTTCTCGCCCGGCGTGACGCTGTGTGCAGTCACCCGGGCGACCACCGGCACATCGCACAATTGCATCCGCGCGCCGATCTCGTCGACATCGGTGACCACGGCGGCAAAGCTCTCCCCCTCGCGCCCGCTGAGCATGGCCGCTTCGGCCAGGTCGATCACCGCGCGGTCGATCTGGTTGGCGCGTGCATCGGCCTTGCCCATCACCGGGCCGAGCCGGGCAAAGGCTGCCGTCACTTCGACCGGAATCGGTTGGGCATTGGCCACCGCCAACGCAGCGCGCACGACATAGCGATCGGCCAGCCGCCGCAGCGGCGCGGTCATGTGGCAATAGGTCGCCGCCATTGCCGCGTGCCACGGCTTCACGCCTTCCTGATAAGGGACGTAGCTCGCCCCGTTGCCGGCGCGGCGGATTGCCAGCATGAAGGCCGCCGCGTCCGGTTTCTGCGGATCGAGTGTCTTTTCGAATTGCTGAAGTTTGAGCGTTGCTGCCCAATCGAGCCCCAAGGCCTCGGCAATGTGCCGCAACCGCGCCACCGCGCGGTCATCGGGCCCCGCCATGACGCGGAACAGCCCGGTCTTTGCGGCATAAAGCGCGTCCGCCACGGCAAGGTTGGTGGCGAGTGACAAGGCGGCATTGCGCTGTTCGGCCAGGCTTTGCGGGCGCAGCACCAGGTTGAAGTGGCCGTCCGCCGCCTCGACTTCCTGCTCGGGCGGATCGACCCGCGCCGCCCCGCGCGCCGCCTCGGCAGTGGTGATGCGCCGCGACAGTTCGGCAAACCCGGCCGGGAGCTGCGCCTCGGTCGCAGTCTCGTACGCCAGCTTGGCGCGGCTCTGGATAATCGCGCGCTCGGCCCCTTCAAGCTTGACCGAACCATTGGGGGTAACCCGCGTGGTGAACACCACCGCCGGGCGCGGGCCATCGGGCAGCAAGCTGGCTGCGCCTTCGGACAGCACGCGCGGGTAAAGCCCGGACTTGCCATCGGGCAGGTACAGCGTCTCGCCGCGGATCCAGGCCTCGGTATCGATCGGATCGCCATCGCCGACGAACCACGCAACGTCCGCGATCGCATAGTGCAGCAGCAGGTCGCTGCCCGCCGCCTCGATGGTGAAGGCCTGATCCAAGTCGGTCGATGTGGCCGGATCGAGCGTGACGAAAGCTTCTCCGGTTCGGTCCTTGTGTTCGCCCGGCGCGCGCTGCGCAGCGGCCTTGGCGGCGGCATCGACTTCAGGCGGGAAGGTGCCGGGAACCTTGAACTGGCCGCGAATGGCGGCGAGTCCTTCGCTAAGCAGACTATCGGGATCGCGCAGTGCTTTCATCGCCCGCTGGACTAGCCACTCTCCCGGTGCTTGCCAAGCGCGGTCAAAACCGGTCGCCCGGGACAGAGCGGTGAAGCGGCTGGCGAGCTAGTCGAACAGCGTCCGCGCGGCGAAATGCGCCGCCAGTGCTCCGGCAAACTGCGCCAGCACAAACCCCGGTACCGAACTCGGTGCAATGCCGGCGAAGGTATCGCTCAGGCCGCGCGCCACGGTGATCGCCGGGTTGGCGAAGCTGGTCGACGAGGTGAACCAATAGGCGGCGGCGATATAGAGCGCGACGCTCGCGGGGACGCTTTCGGGCCGGTGCTTTACCGTCAGCAGGATCGTCGAAACCAGCCCGAAGGTAGCGATGAACTCGCTCAGCCACTGGCCCGGACCGGTGCGCACATGCTGCGAGAACTGGATGATCGGCAGGTCGAACATCGCATGAGCGGCCCAGGCGCCAAGAATGCCCGCACCCAGTTGCACCGCCACATAGGCGAGCAGCTGCGCCGTGGTCAGCTCACCGCGCAAGCGCATCACCAGGCTCACCGCCGGATTGAAATGCGCGCCCGATGGCGGGCCGAGCATCGCGATCAGCACATAGAGCATCGCCGCAGTCGCAGCGGTGTTGCCAAGCAAGGCCACCGCCACGTTCCCGCCCGCCAATTGCTCGGCCATGATCCCTGATCCGATCACGGTGGCGAACAGCAGGAAACTCCCCAGCGCCTCGGCCCATAATTTCTTTTTCATGCTGCCCCCTCCATTGCCCCGATCTTCGCCAAGGCATCCTGCACTTCGGCGCGATCCATGGCTTCAAGGTCGAGCGCCAGCATCGCCCGAACTCTCATTTCGAGCAACCGCCAGGTCTCCTCGAAGGCGGCATCGATCTCGGCCTCAGCCCCGGTCACGTCTGCAGGATCGGGCAGGCCCCAGTGCGCCCGCAAAGGGGTGCCGGGAAATACCGGGCAAGCCTCGCCCGCAGCATTGCCGCAAACGGTGATCGCCAGATCGATTTCGGGCGCGTCCGGCCCGGTGAATTCCAGCCAGCTCTTCGAACGAAACAGTGCGGTGTCGATCCCCTTGCGCGCCAGCAACCGCAGCGCGCCGGGATGCGGTACGCCCTTGGGCTTGCTGCCCGCGCTGAACGCCATGATCCGCCCCGCGCCGAGCTGACCCAACAGCGCCTCACCCAGGATCGAGCGTGCCGAATTGCCGGTGCACAGCACCAGCACCGTGTTGATCCCCGCCACGTCAGGCGCAATCGCTGAGCGCGGCCGCGCCGCAATCGGCCCCGGCGCAGCAGTTTTCGGTGAGGTAGCCGATCAGCGAATTCATCGCGGCGAAGTCGGCCGAATAGATCAGCGAGCGCCCGTCGCGGCGCTGCACAATCAGGCCAGCATTGTTGAGTTGCGCGAGGTGAAAGCTCATCGAGCTAGGCGGCACGCCCAGTGCCTGCGCTAAAGCGCCCGCGGCGAGCCCGCCGGGACCGGCCTCAACCAGCAGGCGGTAAGCAGCGAGGCGGTGTTCCTGCGCCAGCGCGCCGAGCGCGCGAATGGTTTGATCTGCGTCCACACTTGACCTCAATGATTCGATATTTATCGAAATATCGAATCATTGGCCGCGATGTCAACCCGCTCACGGATCGACAAATACACCCTTGCGCTTTTCCATCTGGCTCATCACCGCCTCGATCTGGTTCTTGCTGCCAATCAAGGCCTGCTGCTCGATGCTTTCGGCCATCAGGATCTCGTCGACCGAGGCGTGGAGGTACTGATTGAACAGCCGCTTGGCGGCGCGCTGAGCCTGCGGATGACGATTGGCGATGTCTGCCGCGATCGCCTGGGCGCGGGCGAGCGGGTTGGCATCGACGATGGTGGCATAGCCGTATTCACCCGCCTGCTCGCCGGTGAATTCGCGGTTGGTATAAGTCAGCTCGCGCAGCACGTCATCGCGCACGGTGCCGCGCCACAGCGCATAGCCGGCCATATCGGGCACCAAGCCCCATTTCAGTTCCATCACCGCCATCCGGGCATCGGGTGCCACGACGCGGATGTCGGCTCCGCTCGCCACCTGCAAGCCGCCGCCGAAGCACACCCCGTGGACTGCCGCGATCACCGGCACCGGCAGCTTGCGCCACTGCATCGCGACCTGTTGCGGCTGGTTGGCGTTGCCGTGAGTGCGGGTCGTCAGTGGTTCGCGGTCATGGCGTGCAGTGTTGGCCATGCTGGCCATGTCGAGCCCGGCACAGAAGCTGCGTCCGTCACCTGAAAGCACCACCGCGCGCAGCCCCTTGGCCTGGTGCAGCAGGTGTCCGGCATTGAGCAGGGCGGCAAACATATCGGGATCGAGCGCGTTCATCTTGTCGGGCCGGGTCAGGCGGACATGCGCCACGCCCTGATCGTCGATGTCGATGGCTACGCGATCCTGCGGGGTAACGGTCAAGTCCATGCTGTGTGATCCTGCATTCCGGCCAGTTCTGGGACAGGCTCCTCGCGCAAACGGGTGTAATCGTCCAGTGCGAATTCGGCCGCTGGCCGAAGGGCGGCTTCCCGGCCCGCGCCGCACAACCGGTAATTG
The DNA here is from genome assembly GCA_025359685.1 of Sphingomonadaceae bacterium. Classification (GTDB taxonomy): domain Bacteria; phylum Pseudomonadota; class Alphaproteobacteria; order Sphingomonadales; family Sphingomonadaceae; genus Novosphingobium. The sequence continues at coordinate 6,462 of JANYEY010000103.1, forward strand.
CCCCCGGGCAGGGTCTCGACCAGGCCATCGACCCCGGCGGTGCGCAGCTTGGCGCGCAAGCGGCTGAGATGCACCGCCAGGCTGTTGGTCTCGGGCCGGAACGACAGGCGCCAGACATCGTAGAGCAGTTCGTGCGTGCCAACGGGCTCGCCCGGATGTTCGGTCAGCCGCCACAGCAGCGCAAATTCGCGCGGATGCAGTCCCACCGCGCGGCCGGCCACGAACGCATCGCGCGCCAGCAGGTCGAGCCGCACTGCGCCGTGCTGGCGATAGCGCGGCAGGGCCTCGGCATATTGCAGCAACCGCAGCACGCGCGATTCGAGTTCGTCGAGCGACGGCCCGTGCCCCACTGCGTCCCCGAAGCCCAGCCGCAGCAAGCGCGCGCGGTCTTGCGATTCGGGTACGTCGATCATCATCATCCATTTGCGCTGGGTCTGGTTTGCGCCGGCCAGGCTAAGCCATTGCGGCATCGGCAGGTCGTAAAGACGGCCAAGCTGCGCGTGCGCCACGGCGCGGCCCGATGATTGCTCATCGACCAGCAACTGCCACCCCAGACGGCGCAGGTCATACGCCGTCGGGATCGGGCCGACCGAAAACCAGCGAAACAGCTGCAAGGAGACCTCACAAGGGCTTGTGAATCAGGCGCGTGAACAGAGCGCACGGCTGTTGCCTCGCCTTACCCCCCGGCGCGCATGGCTGCACAATTACTGCGGCTTGCGCAAGTGCCAGCGCAATCAGTCAGCGCCGAATTGGCCGCAATCAAGCGGCGGAGCTGTTGACGCCCATCGATTGCAAATAGCGCCGCACGTTGCGTGCGGCCTGGCGCAATCTTTGTTCGTTCTCGACCAGCGCGATCCGAACAAAGCCTTCGCCTTCTTCGCCGTAGCCGACTCCGGGGGCGACCGCGACTTCGGCGTGGGTGAGGAGCTGCTTCGCGAATTCGAGGCTTCCCATGTCCTTGAGCGCGGGCGGCAGCGGGGCCCAGGCGAACATCGAGGCCTTGGGGCTCGGGATAACCCACCCGGCGCGGGCGAAGCTTTCAACGAGGACGTCGCGGCGTTTCTGGTACAGCACCCGGTTGGTCTCGACGATATCTTGCGGGCCGTTGAGCGCGGCGCAGGCCGCCGCCTGAATCGGGGTGAAAGCGCCATAATCGAGGTAGCTCTTGACCCGCTTCAATGCCGCCATCAGCCGGGCATTGCCAACTGCAAAGCCGACCCGCCAGCCGGCCATCGAGAAGGTCTTCGACATCGAAGTGAACTCGATCGCCACGTCCTTTGCGCCGGGCACCTGGAGGATCGAGACCGTCGGGTTGCCGTCGTAGTAAAGCTCCGAATAGGCGAGGTCCGAAATCAGCCAGACCTGGTTCTCCTTCGCCCAAGCGACCAGCCGTTCGTAGAACGCCAGGTCAACCGTCTCGGCAGTGGGGTTCGAAGGATAGTTGACGATCAGGATCGACGGGCGCGGCACGGTGAAGGCCATCGCCCGGTCAAGCGCGCGCCAATAATTCTCGTCCGGCGTAGTCGGGACCGAGCGGATCGTTGCCCCGGCGATGATGAAGCCGAAGGTGTGGATCGGATAGCTCGGGTTGGGCGCCAGCACCACGTCGCCCGGCGCAGTGATCGCGGTGGCGAGGCTGGCGAGCCCTTCCTTCGAACCCATGGTCATCACCACTTCGGTCTCGGGATCGACCTCGACCCCAAAGCGGCGGGCGTAATAATTGGCCTGCGCCTTGCGGATGCCGGGGATCCCCGAACTGGCCGAATAGCCGTGCGCATCGGCTTTGCGCGCGACTTCGCACAGCTTGTCAATTACGTGGGCGGGCGGCGGCAGATCGGGGTTGCCCATGCCAAGGTCGATAATGTCCCTGCCCGCGGCGCGCGCCGCTGCCCGCATGCCGTTGACTTCGGCGATGACATAGGGCGGCAGTCGCTTGATGCGGTAGAATTCCTCGGACATTGGACCTTTCCATTGCTTGTGCGAAAATGCCGCGCCGCGGTCTTATCGGTGATCGAGGGGCCCAGCGCCAGTGCGTTTGAGAAAAATCGCCGTTGCAGCGAGCGGCAGCGACCAGGCGATCCAGGCATCGGCGGCGTAAAAGGCTTCGTAATGCCTTAGGTCACCGAAGATTGCCCACAGCGCGAGATAGACCCTGAAAAAGATCGCGCCGGTGGCGGTCGCGGCCATCAGCAGCATCGCGGCGCGGTGCGCGTGGAGGCGCCTCAGCCACACGTTGCGCAGCCCGATGCCGAGCAAGACCAGCCACACCGCACCCTGCGCCGCGAACCCCCAGGCCGAGACCCGGGTCACCGGGGCGATCAGCGCGACCGGGAATGCGGTCAACCCGGCGATTAGCACCACTGCAGCGGTCACGCGCCCGAGCGGACGGTGCCAGCGCGGGCTCCGCTGCGCGAAGATGGTCAAGGGGATCAGCAGCAAAACCAGCCCGCCCGCGATCATGTGCAGCGGGAACAGCCACGGCATCAGCTCGACCTTGATCGCCAGCGCCTCGGGGAAATCGTCAACCAGCCAGGGCGAGCGTAGCGCCTTCAGCGCGGTCATGATTACAAACGGCACCAATGCTGCTAGGATCAACCAACGCAAAGCCCGCCGCGCCGGGGCTGATGCAACCGAACCTGATGGGGAGAGTGACATGAAGGCCTTATTCCATTCGATCGCCGCGCTGTCGATTGGCCTGTTTGCAGGTTCTCCGGCGCTCGCCGCTGCGCCCAGCCCCTATTACGGTCGCTGGACGGTGAACGAGGATCAGCCGGTGTGGACCGCCAAGGGCCGGATGTACCAAACCATCGATATTGCCGCGTGCGGCCGCGATTTCTGCGGGGTCAGCGTGGGTAACAAGGGCCAGTGCGGGCCGGTACTGTTCCGCTTCCTCGCCAAGCATGCTGACGGCGAGGGCGAGCTGCATGGCCACGCCAAGTGGGGATCTGCGACCAAGAACGTGCAAATCGAAACATGGGCAACCCCGGCTGAGTCTTGGCCGGGCGGGCGCGAGATCGACCTCTATGTTGGCGATGGTCATGACTTTGGCGGGCGTTCGGACAACATGCCCAAGTTCCACGGCGAGTATAAGCGGATCGGCACCGCGCGTTGCGTCGCACGCTGACATAAACGCACGTTGCGCCGCGTGCTGATTGCTGTCACGCCGTAAGGGCGGGCAGAATTGAGCAGATGCGGGGGCAGGCCTCCCGCGCCAAGGAGCGTCAAGATGAGTGACAAGTCGGCCAAGGACCTCCCCGGAGATGCTCCGGCGGCCGACGTGTTCGCCGCGATGATCGAAGCACCGCAGAAATTGTTCACCCAGTTCATGCCCGGAGGCACCACGTCACCGGCCCTGCCAGCTGCCGGCGATTTCGCCGCCTGGGCTGCAGCCGCGCAGAACATGCAGGCGCAGTGGCTGGAATTCCAGCAAGGACAGATCGCCGGTGCCGGGGCGCAGCTTCCCGCAAAATTGATGCAGCCGGGCGGCTTTGCCGAAGTGCTGCAGGGCTGGATGAAAGCGCTGCCGCTAGCCCGGCCCGAGGTGCAGAAGAAGCTGTGGGATGACAGCATGGCGCTGTGGGAGACCGTGCTCGGCCAGTACGGCATCGGTCCCAAGGCCGGAGAACCAGCGGGCGAAGCCCCTGCACTTCCCCGTTCAGACCGCCGCTTCAAGGATCCCAAGTGGCGCGACCAGCCGTTTTACGCGGTGGTTCACCAGACCTACTTGATGCTCGCCGAGCAAGTGATGGCGCTGGCCGAGGCTGCACCGTCGGGCGACGCCGCGCGCGCCGAGCAATTGCGGTTCGCCGCGCGTACCTTGGTTGAGATGCTCAGCCCGGCAAATTTCCCGCTGACCAATCCGCTGGTGATGGAGCGCGCCGTTGCCACCAAGGGCGAAAGCCTCGCCAAGGGGATGCAGCATCTGCTGGGTGACCTCAAGCGCGGGCAGCTGACGCACGTTGATCCCGGCGCCTTCCGGCTGGGCGAGAACATCGCCACCGCGCCGGGCAAAGTGGTGCACGAAACCCCACTCTACCAACTGATCCACTACGCCCCGACCACACCGCAAGTGTTCGAGGCCCCGCTGGTGATCTTCCCGCCGTGGATCAACCGCTTCTACATCCTCGATCTCTCGCCGCAGAAAAGCTTCATCCGCTGGGCGGTTGACCAGGGGCTCAGCGTGTTCGTGGTTTCGTGGAAATCAGCCGATGCCTCGATGGCAGACGTTATCTGGGACGATTACATCCGCGCCGAGATCGATGCGGTCGACACGATCCGGGCGCGGCTCGGGGTCGAAGCGGTGCACGCCATCGGCTACTGCGTGGCTGGGACCACGCTGGCCGCGACGCTGGCAATCCTGGCCCGCCGGGGCGAAGCCGCCAAGGTCAAGAGCGCCACCTTCTTCACCGCGCAGGTCGATTTCGAACTGGGCGGCGAATTGAAAGTTTTCATCGACGACCAGCAATTGGCCGCGCTCGAAAAGATGTCGGACCAGACCGGTTATCTCGATGGCCGGGTGATGGCCGCGACCTTCAACTTGCTGCGCGGTACTGACCTCATCTGGAACTATGTGGTCAACAACTACCTGATGGGGGACGACTATCCGGCCTTCGACCTGCTCCACTGGAATGGCGACGTCACCAACCTGCCCGCGAAGTGGCACATGTCGTACCTCAAGGACCTCTACCGCGACAACAAGTTGGTGGTGCCCGATTTGCTGAGCGCCGACGGTACGCCGATCGACCTCACCCGGATCGAAACCCCGGCCTATATCCAGGCCGGGCGAGAGGATCACATTGCGCCGGCCGAAAGCGTCTGGCGGATGATGCACCATCTGCGCGGGCCCAAGACTTTCGTGCTCGCAGGATCCGGCCATATCGCCGGGGTGGTCAACCCGCCGAGCTCGGGCAAGTACCAGTACTGGACCAATCCGGACGAGACCGAGAGATTCGCGGAATTCGTCGCCGGGGCGAGCGAGACCCCGGGCAGCTGGTGGCCGCACTGGATCGACTGGATCGCGCAGCAGGACGGGGCCAAAGTGGCTGTAATCGGCAAGCGCATGCCCGGAAGTGCCGGGGATACGGTGCTCGAAGAGGCTCCCGGAAGCTACGTCAAAGCGCGGTAAGTCCTTTGCCTATAAGCATAAATGATGATTTATGCTGCACTGCACAAAAATCCTTGACTTCGCACTCGCAATAACTATTTTGTGCAGTGCAACATGGACCGCGCCGATGGGCGGCGCTGGCCTGCGATGCGAAGGATTATGACAATGGCCACCACCCCTGCAGGTGCGACCGAAGCCAAGATCGATCTCGCCAAGGCGGAAGCCGCGGCCGAGAAGGCTTATGCCGCCGCTGCGGCCGAAGCCGCACCCAAGGCTGAAACGCTCAAGGTTGAAGCTCCCAAGGTTGCAGTCCCCAAGGCTGACGCGAAGGTTGCTGCTGCAGCAGCTCCGAAGAAAGTCGCCGCCAAAGCGGTTGCCGTCAAGAAGGTTGCCGCCAAGCCTGCGGCGAAGAAGATCGTCAAGCCGGTCGCCGCAAAGGCGCCTGCTGCCAAGATTTCGGCCCCCAAAGTCCCCCAGATCACCAAACTCAAGGATACCATCATGACCAAGACCAAAACCACCACCGAAGATTTCACCGCCAAGGTGAAGACCGCGATGACCGACGCCCAGGACAAGGCCAAGGCCGCGTTCGAAAAGACCTCGGCCTATGCGACCGAATATACCGAATTCACCAAGGGCAACTTTGACGCCGTCGTCGAATCGGGCAAGATCCTCGCTGCCGGCCTCCAGGACATGGGCAAGGCCTATGTCGCTGACGCCAAGGGCATGGTCGAAACCGTGACTGCCGACGTCAAGGAAGTGGCCGCGATCAAGAGCCCGGCCGACTTCTTCAAGCTGCAGGGCGAAATCATGCGCCGCAACTTCGACGCTGCGGTTGCTGCGACTTCGAAGAACTCGGAAGTCATGGTGAAGCTGGCCGGTGACGCGTTCGCGCCGATCTCGACCCGCGTCAGCCTGGCTGTCGAAAAGGTCAAGCAGGCCGCCTAATCGGCGACTGCTTCGCGCGCCCGGCACTCCCCCTCTCCCCGCCGGGCGGCGAACCTGAAAAGGGCTGGATAGCTTTCGGGCTGTCCGGCCCTTTTAGTTTTTGCTAAAGTGTTTGCGGCAGGACGGGGCGCGAGGCCTTGTTCCGTGGCCGCGCGATACGATATTCTGGTGCCATGCTGACTTTGAACGACCCTTTCCTGCCCCTGACGCGCGCCTCTGACGATGAGCGCAAGGGCGGAGACGCGGACGGGCAAGACCAGATTGGCGTGGCCACCAAGACCCGGACCAAGCCCAAGAAACCCAGCCAGTTCAAGGTCCTGCTGCTCAACGACGATTACACCCCGATGGAATTCGTGGTGATGGTGCTGAAGCGGTTCTTCTCAATGGACATCGATCAGGCGACTCAGGTGATGCTCCACGTTCACCAGAAGGGCGTCGGCATCTGCGGCGTGTTCACGTATGAAGTGGCCGAAACCAAGGTCAACCAGGTGATGGATTTCGCCCGCCAGAACAGCCACCCGCTGCAGTGCACGCTGGAAAAGGCTTGAAAATCTCGCTTTGCGGCAACCGGGGGTGGGCGGTCCACTTCACCAAATCTAAAGCGATCGAAGGCTAAAACTACCGGGCAAGCAGCGAGGGTTGCGATGGCTCGGTGCTGGATCAGGTCTCTGGCGTTTACGGCTCTCGTAACGTTCATATTCGCCGGACTTACAACGTTGCGGGTGGGTGATGGCGTCAGCGCCAAAGCGCGGGGCGCAGCCGTTATTGGCAACATACTTCACAGCAGCTTTGTCGAGCCCTTTGGCTTGCCCCTGACATTGCTGGGTGTTGCCGTGCTCACGCTGGCGTACTGCGGGTTCTTTGCGCTCGGGCAGATCGAGCCGCAGCCATCTGTGGAACCAACGGGCTTCGAAGCCGAGATGGCCGGGAAATTCGTGTTTCCCGCTGGTCCCGATCCGATCGGGTCGATGGCAGCGAAGAACGACTTTGATCGGCAGAGCCGTGCGGGTGCTTCCGCATTTGGCCGCAAGCAGGCCGTCGGCACCGCCGCTGGCACCGCTCCTTTGGCCAAACCGGCGAGACTTACCGATCCAGCGCAAATCGTCTTGCACGTTCTCAAGGAAAACGGGCTCGATTGGTACATGGCGCATCAAGGATACGAGGGGAACTGGCGGCAGGCTCATGCAGGATTGCTGGCGCTCGGCCATCGCCGGCAAGCGGAAATTCTCTGTCAGGCCGGCGCCTGCTATGATCGCTACATCCGCGATGTGTTTACCCCTGCAGACGGCGAACCGTCGCAGGAAGACGACCAGGCTTATAGTGACCAGATGCACAAGTTGGATCGCGAGTGGCGTGCAGCCAATCCATTAAGCGCTCATTCTTAACTGCCCTCCGCAACTAAGCCACGCTCGTACCGAACAGGGTGCCGATCAGGTAGGTCGCCGCCATCGCGATTGCGCCCCAAAACGTAACTCGGATGGTCCCGCGCGCAATCGGTGCACCGCCGGCCTTCGCGCCGACCGCGCCGAGCAGCATCAGAAACAACAGCGAGCCGAGCGAGGCGCCGAGCGGGATTGCTTTGAGCGGCAGGATCAGAGCCGCCGCCAGCGGCAAGGCGGCACCCACCGAGAATGTCGCGGCCGAAGCCATGGCCGCCTGCAAGGGGCGCGCGCGGTGCATTTCGGCGAGGCCGAGTTCATCGCGGGCGTGCGCGCCAATCGCATCCTTCGCGGTGAGCGCGACCGCGACCTGCTTGGCCAAGGCATCGTCCAGCCCGCGCTTGCGGTAGATTTCGGTCAGTTCCTCCAGCTCGAACTCGGGCATCGCCGCATGTTCAAGCCGTTCGCGCGCCAGATCGGCCGCTTCGGTATCGGCCTGGCTCGAGACCGAGACATATTCGCCCGCCGCCATCGACAGCGCCCCGGCGACCAGCCCGGCAACCCCCGCAACCAGCACTTCCTGTTTTGCCCCGGCCGCCGCCGCAACGCCGACGATCAGGCTGGCAGTCGAGACGATCCCGTCATTGGCTCCCAGCACCGCAGCGCGCAGCCAGCCGATCCGGTCTACCGCATGCTGTTCGGCGGGCTTTATGGCGGGAGCGGTCATGGCGTGATCCTTCATGGCGGGAACGGCGCTGAGCCTAGGCCGTTTCCAGCTTGCGTGCCACACCTGACAGGCCCTTACCGTTTTGCGCTTTCGCCCCGGCCCGTGCCCGGTTATGGCAGGCACCGCACGTCCCGCAGCCCGCCTCAGCAAGGCTTAGCTTGAAATTCATCCCCGCCATCGATCGCTATATCTTCCGGCTGGTGCTGATGCCCATGCTGGGGGTGTTCGTGATCGCCGCATCGCTGATGATCCTCGACAAGATGCTCAAGCTGTTCGAATTCGTCGGCAACGAGGGCGGACCGATCTCGATCGTGTTCAAGATGCTCGCGAACTTGCTGCCCGAATATGCCGGCCTCGCCATCCCGCTGGGACTGATGCTGGGCATCCTGTTCGCCTTCCGCAAGCTCGCCACCTCCAGCGAACTCGATGTGATGCGCGCAGTGGGGCTAAGCTACACCCGCCTGCTGCGCGTGCCCTATGCGATCACCATTGTGCTCGCGGGGCTCAACCTGCTGATCGTCGGCTATCTCCAGCCTTTGGCGCGGTATTATTACGAACAGCTCGATTTCGAACTGCGTTCGGGCGCGCTGGGCGCTTCGATCAAGGTCGGCGAATTTACCACGCTGCAGGACAAGGTGGCGCTACGGATCGAGAAATCGGACGACAATGGCCACAAGCTGACCGGCATCTTCGCGCGGTTCTCTTCGCCCAAAGGTCAGGTTGCGACGATTTCGGCGCGCGAGGGGACATTCCTCGCGCTCAAGGACAGCCCCGACACGATCATCCTGCGGCTGACCCAGGGCCAGATCGTCCAGGACGAACCCGGGATGGCCCCGCGCGTGCTCAGCTTCTCGCGCCATGACCTGCCGATCGATCTGCCCGCGATCGAGCGGTTCCGCCAACGCGGCGGCAAGGAACGCGAATATATCCTGCCAGAACTGCTCAAGATCGGCTGGAGCAATACCGCGACCAAGCAGCTCAAAAACGAAACCCGCGCGAGCCTCAATTTCCGCCTGGTCGAGGTGGTGATGATGCTGCTCCTGCCCTTGCTCGCGGTGGCGCTGGCGGTGCCGCCCAAACGCTCGACCTCGTCGCTCGGGGTGTTCCTATCGATCCTGATGGTGGTCGCCTATCACAAGATCAACGAATACGGACAGGCCGCTGCAGCGCAGGGCCGCTTCCCGCCCGAACTCGTCCTGTGGGTCCCCTTCGCGCTGTTCTCTGCGCTGATCGTGTGGATGTATTGGCGGGTCGCCTATGTCCCCGGCGGGCAAGCGATCGGCGCACTTGAGCGCGTATCGGCGAACCTTGCCAAGCGCATGCGCAGCCTGTGGAGCCGCAGCAGCGGCGCCGCAGCGGCGGAGCCCAGCTGATGTTTGCCGGCATGTTTCCCTCGCGCACCTTGACGTTCTATCTCGCGCGGCTGTTCATCGTGCGCATTCTGGGCGTGCTGGTCATGTTGGTGCTGATCCTGCAATCGCTCCAGCTGCTCTCGGAAAGCGGCGAAATCCTGGCGGTACCCGGCAACGGCCAGGCGGAGCTGTGGCGCTATGTGTCGCTCAACGTGCCAGCGCTGATCGCGCGGTTCCTGCCCTATTCGGTCTTGTTAGCCACCCTGCTGACGTTCGCCCCGCTCAACCAGAACAGCGAGATTATCGCGATGCGGGCGGGCGGGCTCTCAGCGCACCAGATCCTCGCGCCGATGTTGCTGACCGCCCTTGCCGTCTCGCTGGTCAGCCTCGTGTTCAATGAGACCGTCGTCGCTCCCGCAACCGGAACGCTCAAGCAATGGACCGCCAACAAGTACCGCCCGGTCCCGCCCGACAGCGGGGTGCGCAGCAACGTCTACGTGCCCGATGGCAACGACATCCTCGCCGCCGCGAGCGTAACCGGCAGCGGCAAGACCATCGTCATGACCGGCGTCACCTGGTACCAGCGCGACGGTGCAGGCATGGTCACCGAGCAGCTGCGCAGCCCGCGCGCGACCTATGCGGCGCCCGGCTGGCGGTTTGAAAGCCCGGTGCGGTTCGACGTTGCCACCACCGTACAGACAGCGCTGCCCAGCCAGGTCGTCGCCCGCGGGGTGAGCCCGGCGCAGCTGGCGCTGACCAAGGTCGATCCCGACGGGCAGAACATCGTGCAGCTGTCGCGCTCGATCCAGGCGGTCAAGGCCTCGGGGCGCCGCACCAGCGAGCTTGAGGCCAAGTGGTGGCACAAGCTGTCCGGGCCGTTTTCGTCGGTGTTGATGCCGCTGCTCGGCTCGGTTGCCGCTTTCGGGCTGGCACGGTCGGGCAATCTGCTGATCCGCGCGGTCGCCGGCATGGCGCTGGGCTTTACTTATTTCGTGGTCGACAATGCCGCCTTGGCGATGGGCAACTTTGGCGGTTACTCCCCGCTGATCGCCGCCTGGGCGCCGTTCGTACTGTTCTTCCTGGTCGGCGAGACCGTGCTGGTCAGGACCGAAGAGTAAAAGCTCAGCGCCCGCGCAGCATTGTGCTGCGCGCGATCCGCGCGACCAGCGGGAACAGGCCCGGGTAATTCGCCTGCGCATAGGTCGAACCCGTGCCCAGCTTGTCCGCCAGCCGCCGGTGCGCTTCGGCGAGCGAATGGTACGGTACCGAGGGCAGCAGGTGATGCAGCGCGTGATAGCGCAGGCCAACCGGCGCCCACAGCTCGGCCCACAGCCCCGGCGGGGGCACGTTGACCGAATCGAGGTACTGCGCGGTCACCGTCATCGGCTCGCCCTCGTTCTGCCAAAGGTGCGCGACGAGAGTGCGGATCTGGTTGAACACCGCAGTCGCCGCGACGATCGCCAGCGCGATCAGCAGCGGGCGCCAGCCGAGCCATTGGGTGCTGGTGAGCAAAGCCCACGACCACACGAACGTGCCGAACTCCTGCCAGTGCACCATCCGGGCGAAATCGCCTTCGGGCGGACGGCGGCGAAAGTCGGGATTAATCGACAGCGACGAGGCGCGTTCCCACACCAGCTTGCGCAAGGGCGGGATCACCGCGCCCAGCGGCACCAGCAGGGCTGAACGAATCAACAGGCCGATTGGCAGCAAGGCCGAAATCAGGATGAAGGCGGGCAGCGACCACGGCTTCATCAGCGCGAGCGGCAGGTATTCGGGATCCTCGCCCGTGCCATAACGTGTGCGCGCATGGTGGAGAGTGTGGACGTTCTCATACATGAAGCTTGGCGTGAGCATGGGCACGCCGACCAGCAGATTCCACACCGTCCGGAAGCCCGGCAGCGCGGTGCGGTGGATATGGGTCAGCTCGTGGATGAACAGTAGCGCGCGGTACAGCGCGAGCACCGCCAGCGCGGCAAAGCCCAGCGCCAGTGGCCACTGCGGGGTGAGGATCGCGCCTGCCATCGCGGCATAGCCCAGCACAGCCGACAGCAGCATGTCGGGCCAGTAAATGCTCCCGCGCGCGGCCGAAATATCCCGGGTCAGCTCCACCGCGGCGCGCAGCATCGCCATGTCGTCGGGCACGGTCGCGGCTGAAGCCGGGTTGATCTTTTCCTGTATGCTCATCATTCAGATCCAGATTGCCCCGGCTTGACAAGCTGCGGGGTCCATATGCACTGCCCCCTGCAGGCAAACAAAGGCAGCATCGTGGCAAAATCAGAGTTAATTGTGGTGCCCGTGGCGGGCAAGGCCGACTTGAATGCTTTTATCGATCTGGCTTATCGGCTGAACCTGTCAGACCCCAGCTGGGTGCCGCCGCTGCGCATGGAAATGGCCGAGCTGCTCACCCCGGGCAAGAACCCGTTCTTCGATCATGCTGACGTGCAGCTTTTCCTCGCACGGCGCGGCGACGTGGTGGTCGGGCGGATTTCCGCGCATATCGATCACCTCGCGACCGCGATGGACCCGGCGCAGGGCATGGGGCCGGGCACCGGCAACTGGGGGCTGCTCGAGGCTGAGGACGAAGCGGCCGCACAGGCCCTGATCGTGCGGGCGGAGGATTGGCTGCGGACCAAGGGCATGACCCGCGTGCTGGCGCCGTTGTCGATGTCGATCTGGGAAGAGCCGGGCCAGCTGACCAAAGGCTTCGACCATCCGCCGACAGTGATGATGGGCCACCAGCCCGAACGCTATCAGCATTATATCGAAGCGCTGGATTACCGCCCGGAGAAGATTCTGCGCACTTACGATCTCGATATCCTGCAGCCATTCCCGCCGCTGATCCAGCGCGTCGTGCAATCGGGCCAGCGCAATGCCAAGATCCGCATCCGCAATGTCGATAAATCAAAGTTCGATGCCGAAGCGGCGATCATCCTCCACATCCTCAACGATGCCTGGTCGGACAACTGGGGCTTCGTGCCCTTCACCGACGCGGAAATCGCCTATGCCGGCAAGAAGTTCAAACCGATCGTGCGCGAAGACCTGATCATGATCGCCGAATATGAAGGCGAGCCAGTCGCCTTCATGATGACCCTGCCCGATCTCAACGAAGTGCTGAAACCGATGGGCGGCCGCCTGTTCCCGTTCAACTGGGCCAAGCTACTGTGGTGGCTGCGCAGCCCCAAGGTCAAGACCATGCGGGTGCCGCTGATGGGCGTGCTCAAGAAGCACCAGTCAAGCCGACTGGCCAGCCAGCTCGCCTTCATGATGATCGAGCAAATCCGCCAGAACGCGGTCACCCGGTACGGCGCCACGCGCGGCGAGATCGGCTGGGTGCTCGACGACAACCAGGGCATGAACGCAATCGCCGACGCAATCGAGAGCACGGTCAACAAGGAATATACGATCTACCAGAAGCGGCTTTAGGCAGCTTCCTCGCGCCCACGATCCACCGCCGCAGTCACCGCCACGTCCATCGTGACGTTACCGAGCGTACGCATCAGGTCGGGCAGCATCTCGACCGCTACCAATAGCCCGAGCGGCGCGACCGGCACGCCCATCGCCATCGCGATCGGTCCGACCGAGACGACGAAACTGATCGTGCCGGGCAGCGAGACCGAGCTCAGTGAAACGAGGAACGCGACCAGCACACCTGCCGCCAGCGCAAAGGGTGAAAGCGGCGTGCCGGTGAGGTGCGCAGCATAGATCGCAACCCCAAGGTTCATCGCCGGGCTGGTTGCGCGGAAGATCGCTACCGCCAGCGGCAAAGTGAAGTCGGCGGTCGCCTCGCGCACGCCGATCTTGCGCGTCGCCACCAGCATCGCGGGCAGGCAGGCGAGCGAGGACTGGGTGGAAATCGCCACGGCATGAACCGGCAGCATCGCCCGGGCAAAGTCCATGAAGCGCTGCCCGCCCAGCGTCAGCGCGAGCACGTACCCGGCCACCAGCACCACCAGCCCGGCGGCGCTGACGATCAGGATGTAGTGCGCCAGCGCGCCGACCGCATCGCCGCCCATCTTCGCGCCAAGCGACATAGCCAGGCCCAGCACGCCGATCGGCGCGAGCATCAGCACCCAGCCGACGATCACCATCATCGCGCCCGCCAGGCCCTCGAACAGCGTCGCCAGCGCCTGACGCGGGGCCGCAGCGAGCTTGGTCGCGGCCAGTGCGAACAGCGAGACGAACAGCACCATCGGCAGCATCGCTCCGGCCGCAGCGGCAGCGAAGATGTTCTCGGGCATCATTGCGGAGAGGATTTCGGCCACCCCCGGCACGGTGCCGGTATCCGCCGCCCCGCCGCTCAACGCCGCCGCAGCGCTGGCAGGGATTGGGAACGCGCCCAGCAGTCCGGTGACCAGCAGCACCGACATGACCCCGCTGGCGAGCAGCACCAGGCAGAACATCGTCACCGCGCGCCGCGCCAGCGCTCCGCCGCCGGCCGCCGCCAGGGTCTGCGAGATGCCGGTGTACACCAGGCCGATCACTAATGGCAGGATCGTCAGCTGCAAGGCGCGCAGCCATAGCGTGCCGGCCGGCTGCGCGATGGCCAGCACAGACGCCTCGATCGAGGTTCCGCGCAGCAGCGTTCCGATGATGAACCCCAACACCAGCGCGGCGAAAGTCAGCGCCGCCGGAACCTTGATTTCCGGGAAACCCGCTGCCGGTTGCTGCTCTGCCATTGATGACCCCCATTCGATTGCCGGGGTGACAATAACGTGCGGGTGCGCCATGGCAATTTGCGAATGCGCGGCTGAGCACAAGCGAGGACCCGGGGGATCATGGGACGGCAATATTTCGGCACCGACGGGATCCGCGGGCTCACCAATGCCGGCGTGATGACCGCCGCCATCGCGATGAAGGTCGGGCAGGCGGCCGGCACCTACTTCCTGCGCGGCAAGCACCGCCACCGGGTGGTGATCGGCAAAGACACCCGGCTTTCGGGCTACATGCTCGAAAACGCGCTGGTTGCGGGCTTTACCAGCGTGGGGATGGACGTGGTCCTGCTCGGGCCTTTGCCGACCCCGGCGATTGCGCTGCTCACCCGCGAACTGCGCGCCGACGTGGGCGTGATGATCTCGGCCAGCCACAATCCGTATCAGGACAACGGGATCAAGCTGTTCGGTCCCGATGGGTTCAAGCTGTCCGATGACGCCGAACTGGCGATCGAGGCGATGCTGAGCCAGGACTTGCCGCTCGCCCCCGCCGCCGAGATCGGCCGGGCCCGCCGGATCGAGGACGCACGCGGGCGCTATATCCACGCGGTCAAGGGCTCGCTGCCTGACGATATCCGGCTCGACGGGCTCAAGATCGTGGTCGATTGCGCTAACGGCGCGGCCTATCAGGTTGCGCCCTCGGCGATCTGGGAACTCGGCGCAGAAGTGATCACCGTCGGGGTTTCGCCCAACGGCACCAACATCAACGACAAGTGCGGCTCGACCAGCCTCGGCCTGGTCAGCGAAACCGTGGTGGCGAGCGGCGCGCATATCGGCATTGCGCTCGATGGCGATGCCGACCGGCTGATCGTGGTCGACGAACGCGGCCAGACTGTCGACGGCGACCAGCTGATGGCGCTGATCGGGACGCAATTGGCGGATCAAGGCAAACTGCGCGGCGGCGGGGTGGTGGCGACGGTGATGTCCAACCTCGGGCTCGAGCGTTACCTGCAGGGGCGCGGGCTGACGCTGGAGCGGACCAAGGTGGGTGATCGCCATGTGCTCGAAAAGATGAAAGCCGACGGGTTCAATGTCGGCGGCGAGCAATCGGGCCACATGATCCTGCTCGACCATGCGACCACCGGCGATGGCACGATTGCCGCGCTGCAAGTGCTCGCCGCGCTGGTCCAGTCGGGCAAGTCCGCGAGCGAATTGCTGCACCTGTTCGATCCGGTCCCGCAGCTGCTGCGCAATGTGCGCTTTTCAGGCGGTAAGCCGTTGGACAATGCGCGGGTGCAAGCAGTGATCGCCGAAGCCGAGGCGCAGCTCGCCGGCAAGGGCCGACTGGTGATCCGCCCCTCGGGAACCGAACCAGTGATCCGCGTGATGGCCGAAGGCGACGATGCGGGCCAAGTCGAGAGCGTGGTCGGGGCGATCTGCGACGCGGTGCAGGAGGCTTCGGCATGAGCCTTGAAATGCGCCCCGATTGCGAACGCTGCGGCGCGGACCTCCCCGCCGAGGCCCCGGGTGCGTTCATCTGCAGCTTCGAATGCACCTTCTGTGCGACCTGCGCTGACCAGCTCGACGAGCGCTGCCCCAACTGCGGCGGCGAGCTGATGGACCGCCCCGCGCGGGCCAAGGCGCTCCACGCCAAGCATCCGCCCAGCACGGTGCGGAAGTTCAAGGGCTGATGCCCCCGCCCCGCGTCCTGACCATCGCCGGATCGGACTCGTCTGGCGGCGCAGGTATCCAGGCCGACATCAAGACAATCACCGTGCTCGGCGGCTATGCGATGAACGCGATCACCGCGATCACCGCGCAGAATACGCTTGGAGTGACCGCGGTAGAGGTGCTTTCGGCCGAGCTGGTCGCGGCGCAGATCGATGCCTGCTTGTCGGACATCGGGGTGGATGCGGTAAAGATTGGCATGCTCGGCTCGCCCGAGATCGCAACGCTGGTCGCCGAGCGGATTGCATCGCTGGCGGCACCGGTGGTGTTCGACCCCGTGATGGTCGCCACCAGCGGTGCGGCACTGGCCGATGCGGCAACGATTGCGGCGTTTGAACGCCTGATGCAGCTCGCCACTTTGACCACGCCCAATGTCGCCGAATTGGCCGCGCTGGGCGGGCATGACGGGATGGCAGCGCGCGGCGTCGCCTATCTCGCCAAGGGCGGCGACAGCGAGGGCGAGCGGATTGAAGACGTGCTGGTGATCCCCGGCGAAAAGCCATTGGTCATGGCCGGCACCCGCATCCACACCCGCCACACTCACGGCACCGGCTGCACCCTATCAAGCGCGATCGCGACCTATCTCGCCAAGGGCCTGCCGCTGCCCGAAGCAGTTGACCGCGCCCGCCTGTTCGTGCGCTCCGCCTTGCGCGCCGCACCGGGATTCGGCGCAGGCAACGGGCCGCTCGGCCACGCCGAAGCGCGGGGTTAGCGCGGTTGCTGGTTGATCCAGGCGAAGGCGAAGATATCCGCCGATTCATCGCGGCGGACATCTTCGGTGCTGCCCATGCCATGCCCGGCCTTGTCGTCGCTGCGCAGCCAGATCGAGGCATTCGGCCATTTCGCGCGCGCCCGGGCAACGAACTTGGCCGTCATCCACGGGGCGACGCGGTGGTCGTTCATTCCGATCACCATCATTGTCGGCGGCAAGGAGCTTGCGGTGGGGATCATCTGGTATGCGTCCATCGCGACCAGATCCTTGAACTGCTGCGGCACCGCCGGATCGCCCATCTCGGCGAATTGGTTGGCCCCGCTCTCGGCCGCGCCGATGCGGCTGGCGTTGACGATGCCGACCCTGGTGACCATCCCGCCGAACGCTGCCGGCTTGCGCAACGCCGCCCCGGGAACCAGCGCCCCGCCCATCGAAGATCCGATCGACACCGGCCCCTGCAGCGGCGCAATGCCTTTGGCGGTGAGCGTCTCGGCGCAAGCGATCAGGTCTTCCTGGCCGCGGAACTTGTTGGGGCCGCGGCCGCCTTCATGCCAGGCGCGCCCGCGTTCGCCACCACCGCGCACCCCGCAATAGGCCATCGCCCCGCCCTTCGCGATAAAGGCCATGCCGGTACGATTGTAGAACGGGGTTGAGGTATCGATCCCGTAGCCGCCATAGGCTTCGACCAGCGTCGGCACCCGGCCGCTCGCCGATTTGAGCCGGGTCACCACCAGCGGTACTTTGGTGCCATCAGCGCTGACCGCTTCATAGCGCTCAACCGACAAGTCCTTGGTCCCGCTCCAGACCCCAGATTCAATCCCGGTCGGGACAATCTTGCCGCCGCGCACGCGGTACGTCGTGCCGTTGCGGGTCCATCCGGTCAGCCCCAGGATCAGCGAATCTTCGGTTCCGTCCGCACTGTAGGCAAATTGCGTCCCCTCGAACGGCATCGGCACTTCGCGCATCGCGCCCGTTCCGCCGGGAGCGAACAGCACGCGCTGGACCCCGTCGCTCGCGGCTAGCACGTAAAGCCCGTCACTGGTCGCCGTGACATCGTTGATGATCAGTTTGTCGGTGCCCTTCAGCACCAGCCGCGCCGGACCCGCCCGGCCTGCTGCGTCAAGCGTGCGCACCACCACGTCGCGCGCGCTGTTGGTCTTGGAGGTCACCAGATAGAGGCGGTTGCCCAGCATTGCGGCGCCGTTGTTCCGGTCGTCCAGTGATGCGATCTTCACCCAGCGCGGCTTGCCCGCCAGCAGCGCACCGCGCGGGCTTGCGTAGAGGTTGAAATCGGCCCGCGCGCCGCCGCCATAGCCGAGCACAAACGGGCTGAGCCGCGAATAGGAAATGCTCGGAAATTCGGCGATGCCAAGGTCCGTCCCGGGCGTACCAACGCCCAGCAGCTTGACCGGAGTGCCCCCGGCCAAGGGCCGCAGCCAGGTTATCATGCCCTTCAGCGGATCGCCCTCGACCGGCTGATCGGCGAGCTGAGTATAGGCGATCATCCCGCCGGGCAGAAACACCGCCGATCGCTCGCCCCACATATGCGGGATTTCGGGGTAAGCTTCCTTGCCGGTGGCGGTATCGTAGAACTTGACGCTGCCGACTTCCGATCCGCCCGCCGAAAGGTGGACCCCGACGGTCTTGCCGTCAGGCGACAGGGTGTAGGCGCCCATCGCGGCGAGATCGTTGCCCAACGCCTTGGGCGGATCGATCAGCACCCGCGTGCCCTTGGCATCACGCACAAGCAGCTTGGGAACCTGTTCGCCGGGCAAGGTCCGCGCAAATATTTCGGTCGCGCCCGCGCGCTGGTAACCCCCCTCGCGGGTCAGGCTCGACGAGGTGGAGGTGATCAGTTCGGCAAATTGCGCGCGCACCGGCGCGGTGTCGAGCATGGCGCGGGTGCGTTGTCCCTCGCTCCTGACCCAGCCCGCCCATTCGGCCTTTGTCGCCGGGTCTTCCATCCAGCGGTATTCGTCGCCGAGCGCAATGCCGTGGACGGTTTCAGTGAGCGGCACGGCGCGCGGCGGCGCAACCACCGTCTGCGCGGCAAGCATGAAGAGCGGTGCCAGCGCGATCAGCGCGGCAGGCACAACGAAACGATATGGCAGCACGCAAGCCTCCCTCAGACGAACGACAATGATGCGACCGCGAGGGGCTTTTGCCCTTGGAAGGTTGGGATATTACGCCACCTGCAAATGTGAAAGCGATCGCTTTCAGCCAGCCAGCTCGTAGAATTCCTCGATCCTGGCCCAGGCTTCCTCGGCGGTTTCCACCCAGTGGAACAGCTTGAGGTCCTCGTGATTAATCACGCCTTCTTCGGCCATGGCCTCGAAGTTGAGCACCCGGTTCCAGAACTCCTTGCCGAACAGCAGGATCGGGATCGGCTTCATCTTGCCGGTCTGCACCAGGGTCAGCAATTCCATGAATTCATCGAGCGTGCCGAACCCGCCGGGAAACACCGCGACGGCCTTGGCCCGGAGCAGAAAGTGCATCTTGCGCAGCGCGAAGTAGTGGAACTGAAAGGCGAGGTGCGGGGTGACGTACTGGTTGGGCGCCTGTTCGTGGGGCAGCACGATGTTGAGCCCGATCGTTTCAGCACCGGCATCAACCGCGCCGCGGTTCGCTGCCTCCATGATCGACGGCCCACCGCCCGAGCAGACCACGAACTGGCGCATGCCCTTCTCGACGATCCCGCAACTTGAGGCGATCCGCGCCAGCTCGCGCGCCTGGTCATAATACTTCGAATTGGCCACCAACCGTTCGACCACCGCCTTGCGTTCGGGCGTGGTTGCCGCCGCGCGCGCGGCCTCGGCCATCTCGGGCGAAGGGATCCGGGCCGAGCCATAGCAGACCAGCGTCGAGCCGATCCCGGCTTCTTCCAGCAGCATTTCGCACTTCAGCAGTTCAAGCTGGAAGCGCACCGGGCGCAGTTCCTGCCGCAGCAGGAAGTCGGTATCGCGGTACGCGAGCCGATAGGCCGGATCGCGGGTCTGGGGAGTGGAAGCGGCGTGCGATTCGACGAACGAGGCTTCCTGGTCGGCTTTGTAGAAGCGCCCGCGATTGAGGCGCTTTTCCTGATTTTCTTCTGTCATTGCAGCCTTGTCGGCGCTCGGCGCGCACGTGTCAAAGGGGAGAATCTGCTATCCGGCTGACGCCGGTGCGGAAAACCCCTCCGGGTTCTCCTGCCAACACCAGCCCGGATGGGCCGACCGCACTTTGGAAAAACTGGATGCCCGACAAGGACTCGAACCTTGATTGACGGTGTCAGAGACCGCTCTCTTACCATTAGAGGATCGGGCAATCAGGCGGGTGCCTCTAGAAGCGGGCGGCGCGCTCGTCAAGGCGGCGCTTGCCGTTCGGTGCGCCCACGTCTATCCCGGCCTCAGGTATCTGCCGCGTGGGGCAGACATAAAGATAAGAGTGTACGTGTCATGGCGGACGATTTTCCGCCGGTGCAGCGCGAAGCGGAGGTAACCGGAAGCGAATTTCGCAGCGCAGCGGGCGAACTGCCCGCAGCCGCCGCGCTTCCCGATCCAGCAACGCGGCCGCCCGGTGGCCGAAGCAAGCCAGAATCGCCCCAGTGCGTGGGCGCCGCCCCCGGCTCGGCAGGTGATGCGCTGCAGCGCCCGGTACCGTTCCATCGTCAGGCCTTTGCCGCGATCGACCTTGGCACCAACAATTGCCGCCTGCTGATCGCGCGTCCGGCGGGCGATCATTTCACCGTGATCGATGCGTTCAGCCGGGTGGTGCGGCTTGGCGAAGGGCTGGCGCAAAGCGGCCGGCTGAGCGACGCGGCGATGGACCGGACGCTGAGCGCGCTGCGGATTTGCGCCGACAAGCTGCAGCGCCGCCAGGTTCATCTCGCCCGCTCGGTCGCCACCGAGGCTTGCCGCCGCGCGGAAAACGGGGCCGAATTCATTGACCGCGTTGGCCGCGAAACCGGCATCCTGCTCGACATCATCAGCGCGCAGGAGGAAGCGCGGCTGGCGGTGATGGGCTGCCATCTGCTGCTTGAGGAAGGTGATGGCCCGGCGATCATCTTCGACATCGGCGGCGGCTCGACCGAACTGGTGCTGGTCGAGGCGCGCGCCGGCTTGCCGCCGCAAATTCACGATTGGCAGTCGGTGCCGTGGGGCGTGGTCTCGCTGACCGAAAGCTGCATGGCCGAACCCGCGGACGCGCTGGGCCGGGCGGCCCGGTATGACCAGATGTGCGACCTGGTTCGCACCAGCCTCGCCGCCTTTGCCGAGCGGCTGGCCGAAGCTGCCGCCAAGGTCGCGCCGGGGCAGTCGTTGCGCCTGCTCGGCACCAGCGGGACGGTGACCACACTGGCCAGCCTGCACCTCGCCCTGCCACAGTACGATCGGCGCGCGGTGGATGGCCTGATCGTGCCTTCGGATGACATGGCCCAGCTGTGCCAGCGCCTTGCCCTGATGAGCCCGGCCGAGCGCTGCGCCCAGCCGTGCA
Source organism: Sphingomonadaceae bacterium (assembly GCA_025359685.1). GTDB lineage: Bacteria > Pseudomonadota > Alphaproteobacteria > Sphingomonadales > Sphingomonadaceae > Novosphingobium. Next base: position 27,531 of record JANYEY010000103.1, read on the forward strand.
TCGGGCGCGAGCGGGCCGATCTGGTGGTGGCCGGTTGCGCGATCCTGCAGACGATCTTCGCGCTGTGGCCGGCCGACCGCCTCGGCATTGCCGATCGCGGCATCCGCGAAGGCATCCTGCGTTCGATGATGGCTGCAGGCGGCTCCGGCGAAAAAAGCCGCGCGGCGCTGCGCAATGCGCGGAGGAGCCGGATATGAAAAGCAGCAGCAAGGGCCCGGAGCGGCTCAAGACTGGCAAGAATCGCTCGGCCAGCAGTATCCGGTGGCTAACCCGCCAGCTCAACGATCCCTATGTGCGCCAGGCCAAGGTTGACGGCTGGCGCAGCCGCGCCGCCTACAAGCTGATCGAACTCGACGAGAAATACCACCTGCTGCGCGGGGCCAAGCGCGTGGTCGATCTCGGCATCGCGCCCGGCGGATGGAGCCAGGTGGTGCGCAAGCAGGCGCCGAACGCCGCCGTGGTTGGCATCGACCTGCTCCCGACCGAGCCGATCGAAGGCGTAACGATCTTCGAAATGGATTTCATGGCCGATGCGGCCCCGGCAGCGCTGGTCGAGGCACTGGGCGGCGCGCCCGATCTGGTGATCTCGGACATGGCGGCGAACACCGTCGGCCACAAGCAAACCGATCACCTGCGCACAATGGGGCTCGTTGAAACCGCCGCGCACTTCGCGATCGAGCAACTTGCGCCCGGCGGCGCGTTCATCGCCAAGGTTCTAGCGGGCGGGACCGACGCCGATTTGCTCGCGCTGCTCAAGAAGCATTTCACCACGGTGAAGCACGCCAAGCCGCCATCAAGCCGCAAGGATTCGTCCGAATGGTACGTGATCGCGCAGGGGTTTAAAGGGTAACTTGATCCTCTCCATTTTTGGCGAAGGCCACAAATGGGGAGGTGGCAGCGGCTTCAGCCGCTGACGGAGGGGTATTGCCCGTCCGCCGATACCCCTCCGTCAGTCGCGATGCGACTGCCACCTCCCCATTTGCACTACGTGAAAATGGAGAGGATCTAGAGGAACCCTACTTCGCGGTCTTGAGATAAGCGATCACGTTGGCGCGTTCCTGCGCGTCGGTGAGCCCGGCGAAGCTCATCTTGGTGCCCTGCACGTAAGTGCTCGGGCTGGTCAGCCACGCATCGAGGCTGGCATCGTCCCAGGTTCCGCCCATGGCTTTGAGCCCATCGGAAAAGGCAAAGCCGCCGCGGCCTTCGCCCTTCTTGTCGCCGAAGATCCCGGCAAGGTTCGGGCCCTGCCCGTTGGGGCCGCCCGGCGCGATCGTGTGGCACGAGGCGCACTTGGCGAAGCTCTTCTGGCCCTTGGCCGCATCGCCGACCAAGGCGACTGCCGGTGCTGCTGCGCCCGCGGCCGGGGTCGCCGGCACCGCCGGAAGCGGCAGGTTCGAACCCTTGGCATTCAGGTACACCATCACGTTGGCGCGTTCCTGCGGATCGGTCAGCCCGGCAAAGCTCATCTTGGTGCCGCTGGCCATGGCGCTGGGATTTTCCAGCCAGTGGTTAAGGCTGGTCCAGTCCCACTTGCCGCCGACGCCCTTGAGTGAATCGGAGAAAGCGAAGCCGCCGCGGCCCTGCGCGATGCCGTCACCCAGAATGGCGTAGAGGTTCGGGCCTTGCCCGTTGGCGCCGCCCTGTTCGATCGTGTGGCAGCTCATGCATTTCTTGAAGCTTGCCTCACCCTTGGCGACATCGGCCTTGGCCAGGAACGATTCGAACGGGGCCGCAGCTGCGCCGCCGCCTTCACCCTCTTCGGTCACACCAGCGATGGTGTAACCCGGATGCTCGGGCTTCTCGAACTTGCCGGCCTCGAAATAGTGGCCCGCGATGCTCGACAGGCCAAGCGCGACGATGCCCGAAAACAGCGTCCAGCCGGCGATGGTGTTAAAGCGGTCTGCCATCCGATAAGCCCCGTTGGGAAATGCACGTGTGCGTTCGCGCGCCGCTCTAGTCAGCGCGCGCACGGCTTGCAAGGGGCATTGCGGCGCGGGACGAACCGCTTTAGCCACTGCGCCATGTTTTCCTCACTCCTGATTGCCAACCGCGGCGAAATCGCCTGCCGGATCATCCGCACCGCACGGACCATGGGCATTCGCACCGTGGCGGTCTATTCCGATGCCGATGCGGGGGCGCTGCATGTGCGGCAGGCGGATGAGGCGGTGCACATCGGCGCGTCACCCGCGCGCGAAAGCTATCTCGTCGGTGCCAAGATCATCGCGGCGGCCAAAGCCACCGGGGCCGAGGCGATCCATCCGGGCTATGGCTTCCTCTCCGAAAATGCCGAGTTTGCGCAGGCGGTGATCGACGCGGGTCTGATCTGGGTCGGGCCCAAACCCGCCAGCATCACCGCGATGGGGCTGAAGGATGCGGCCAAGGCACTGATGGAGGCGGCGGGCGTGCCGGTGACCCCGGGCTACCTTGGGGCGAATCAAGATCCGGCACATCTTGCGGATGAAGCCGCGAAGATCGGCTATCCGGTGCTGATCAAGGCAGTCGCGGGCGGCGGCGGCAAGGGGATGCGACTGGTCGAGGCTGCGGACCTCTTCGCCGATGCGCTGCAATCGTGCCAGCGCGAGGCAGCGAGCTCGTTCGGCAACGATCATGTGCTGATCGAGAAATACATCCAGCGCCCGCGCCATATCGAGGTCCAGGTGTTCGGCGATAGCCACGGCAATGTCGTCCACCTGTTCGAACGCGATTGCAGCCTCCAGCGCCGCCACCAGAAAGTTATCGAGGAAGCCCCCGCACCCGGGATGGATGAGGCCACCCGCGAGGCGCTGTGCGCCGCCGCAGTAAAAGCGGCCAAGGCGGTGGACTACGAAGGCGCCGGTACGATCGAATTCATCGCCGACGCTTCGGAAGGCCTGCGCGCTGACCGCATCTGGTTCATGGAAATGAACACCCGCCTGCAGGTCGAGCATCCGGTGACCGAAGAGATCACCGGAGTCGATCTGGTAGAATGGCAGTTGCGCGTGGCGGCGGGGGAGGTGTTACCCAAGCAGCAGGATGAGCTGGCGATCAACGGCTGGGCGATGGAAGCAAGGTTGTATGCGGAGGACCCGGCGAAAGGGTTTTTGCCGAGTACGGGGCGGTTGGACGAATACTATATTTCGTTCAGGCGCGCACGCGTCGATACGGGGGTGGCGGAAACGAGCGAAGTTTCGCCATTTTACGATCCAATGATTGCCAAGATTATTGTGCATCGGCCCTCGCGGAACGCCGTTATTGTGGCGCTAGCCGACGTGCTGGAGGAAACGTTGATTTATCCAGTCAAGTCGAACGCTGGATTTTTGTGGCGGTGCTTAAACGATGTGGAATTTCGTGGGGGTGATCTCGATACTGGTTTGATTGCACGCAAGGGCGACGATCTCATCCCGCCAAACAATCCAAGCCAAACGGCAATCGACATAGCTGCCGCATCGCGGGTGCTTGATATTGAAAAGCACAACGAGATTTTTCCAGAATACCTCTCGCGCGACCTAACAGGTTTTCGGCTGAATGCCTCAAGCCGGGTGACGGTCAATTATCGGTTGCCCGATGGTGAGGAAGCCACCGGAACAGTGGATCACGTTGCACGCAAGCGTCAGTTTGAAGTTCTGACGCGGGCGCGCTCTGACGGCGATCTGATTGTCGAAGCTGGTCAGACATACTTTTTGCAAAGCAGATTCAATGCCGATGGCCTCCACTCCGCCCACGACGGCGACATCCTCTCGCCGATGCCGGGCAAGGTCATCGCGGTCGAGGTGGCGGCGGGGCAGGCGGTGACCAAGGGGCAGAAGCTGCTCACGCTCGAGGCGATGAAGATGGAGCACAGCCTAGTCGCTCCGTTCGATGGGACTGTGGCGGAATTGAACGCGGTGGCCGGTGCGCAGGTGCAGGTTGAGGCGTTGCTGGCGCGGATCGAGGCGGCCGAATGAGGCGGGCAGCTTGCTCTAAGCCCCTCCCCTTCAGGGGAGGGGTTGGGGTGGGGACTCTCCGCCAAGCGCAGCGCCTGATTGACAGCCCCCACCCCCCGACCCCCTCCCCTGAAGGGGAGTGGGAGCTATGACCTGGGCCAAGCAACTCGAAGAACTGCGCGCGCGCGAAAAGCTCGCCGAGCAAATGGGCGGCGCCGATAAAGTCGCGCGGCAGCATGGGCGGGGCAAGCTGGATGCCCGCGCGCGGCTTGCTGGCCTCGTCGATCCGGGCAGCTTCCGTGAGATCGGCAAGATCGCCGGTAAGGGCAGTTATGACGAGAACGGCGAGCTGACCGGCGTGCTCCCCGCGCCGTTCCTGTTCGGCAAGGCGCTCATCAATGGCCGCCCAGTCGTGGCCACGGCGGACGATTTCACCATTCGCGGCGGCGCGGCGGATGCGGGGATCGGCCGCAAAATGGAACAGGCCGAGAAGATGGCGCACGAACTGCGCCTGCCCATCATTCGCATGATCGACGGCACCGGCGGCGGCGGTTCGGTCAAGACGCTCGAGATGATCGGCGCGACCTATATCCCGGCGGTCCACATGTGGGGCGAGGTGGTGAAGAACCTGGATACCGTGCCAGTGGTCGCGCTGGCGCTGGGGCCGACCGCAGGCCTTGGCGCGGCACGGATCGCGGCGAGCCACTATTCGGTGATGGTGCGCGGCCTCAGCCAGATCTTCGCCGCCGGACCCGCGGTGGTCGATGCGATGGGCTCGGCGTGGAAGGATGAGGGCTCGCTCAACCATGAGGAAGCCAAGGAAGCACTCGGCGGCAGCGACATCCACACCCGCAACGGCGTGGTTGACGACGAGGTGGCCAGCGAGGCCGAAGCCTTCGCCCGCGCGCGCCACTTCCTGTCGTTCATGCCCGAATATGTCGGGCAAACCGCACGGCGGATGGAGAGCGGCGATCCGGCGGGTCGCCGCGAGGAAGCGCTGCTCAGCCTCGTCCCACGCGGCGACAAGCAGGTCTATTCGATGCGCCGCGCGATGGACATGCTGTTCGATCACGGCACGGTGTTCGAGATCGGGGCGCAGTGGGGCCGCGCTGCGATTACGGCATTGGCCCGACTCGACGGCTGGCCGGTGATGGTGCTGGCCTCTGACCCCAGCTTCCTTGGCGGATCGTGGGATGCCAAGACCAGCGAGAAGGTCGAACGGTTCATCAAGCTGGCTGACCTGTTCCGCCTGCCGGTGGTTCACCTGGTCGACAACCCCGGCTTCATGATCGGGCGCGAGGCCGAGGTCGCGGGGACGATCCGCTATGGCGTGCAGGCGATGAACGCGATTTACAAGGCGACCGTACCGCTGTGCTGTGTGGTGATGCGCCGCGCTTACGGGATCGCCGGCAGCGCCATGTCGAACGCGGACCTCTACCAGTACCGCTATTGCTGGCCCTCGGGCGACTGGGGGTCCTTGCCGATCGCCGGCGGGCTGGAGGTGGCCTACAAGAGCGAGATCGAGGCAGCGGAGGACCCTGCGGCAGAATTCGCCGCCATCCAGGCGAGGCTGGCCAAGGTGACCAGCCCGTTCCGCAGCGCCGAGCGCTTCAATGTCGAGGATATCATCGACCCGCGCGATACTCGGCCGTTGCTGTGCGAATTTGCCGAGCTGGCGTGGCGCAGGTTGGGTGCGGATTGATAAGGTCCTCCCCGTTTTTGCGAAGCACAAACGGGGAGGTGGCTGGCTCGAAGAGCCAGACGGAGGGGTGTCCGGGCGCGCCTCGATACCCCTCCGTCAGTGCTGCGCACTGCCACCTCCCCATTTGGCTTCGCAAAATGGAGAGGATCTAAGAAGCAAGATAGTCCGCCAGCGCCGCCTGTTGCTCACCGCTCAACCGCAAGCCCAGCTTGCTCCGCCGCCACAGCACGTCTTCGGCGCTGACCGCCCATTCCTCTTGGCGCAGGTAATCGACCTCCGCCGCAGTCAGCCCGCCGCCAAAGTCGCGGCCCAGCGCCTGCCAGCCCTGCGCGTCGCCCAGCCAGTGCCGTGCGCGGGTGCCATAGGCGCGCGCGATTCGGTCCACATCGGGCGCGCCGAGGAAGGCATAGTCTGCCGCTAACCCCGCCTTGAGCGCCTCAAGCCCGTCGATCGCAAAATCCCCGCCGGGCAGCGCGGCGGTGCGGGTCCAAGCCTTGCCCGCCAGCGCGGCAAGCCGCGGCACCAGCAGATCGACCGCTTCTTCGGACAAGTGCCGATAGGTCGTGATCTTGCCGCCATAGACGCTGAGCAGCGCCGCGCCCTGCCCGGCATCGGACAGATCAAGCCGGTACCCCCGCGTCGCCGCTTCGGGCTTGCCCGAACCGTCATCGACCAAGGGGCGGACCCCTGAATAGGTCCAGACCACGTCGGCTGGCGTGATCGCGGTCTTGAAGTACTCGTTCGTGCCTTGGCACAAATAGGCGATTTCTTCGTCGCTGGCCTTGATCGGGTCGCCGGGTGCCTGGTCGCGATCGGTGGTGCCGATCAGGGTGAAGTCGCGTTCGTAGGGAATGGCGAAGAATATCCGCCCGTCGCCGAGCTGGAAGAAGTAGGCATAGGGGTGGTCGAACAGCTTCCTCACCACGATATGGCTGCCGCGCACCAGCCGCATGCCATATTCGGGCGCGTCGCCGAGCGTGTTCTCGACATCGAGCACTTGCGGTCCGGCGGCGTTTACCAGCGCCTTCGTGCGGAACATGCCGGCGCTGGTCGCGATCTCCCAGACATCGCCCGCGCGCTTGGCCCCGGTTACCTTGGTGCGGGTGCGCACCTGCGCCCCGCGCTCGGCCGCGTCCTTGGCGTTGAGCAGGACCAGCCGGGCATCGTCGACCCAGCCGTCTGAATATTCGAACCCGGTGGTGAAGCCCGCTTTGAGCGGTGTGCCCGCCGGGTGATTCACTAGGTCAATCGTGCGGGTTGCGGGCAGGCGTTTGCGACCGCCGATATGGTCGTAGAGGAACAGCCCCAGCCGCAGCAGCCAGCGCGGGCGGAGCCCCGCCACATAGGGCAGGACGAAGCGCATCGGGTGGATGATGTGCGGAGCGATGGCCCACAGCGCCTCACGCTCGCTCAGGCTTTCGCGGACCAGTGCAAATTCGTAATGTTCAAGGTAGCGCAGCCCGCCGTGGATCAGCTTGGTCGAAGCGGACGAGGTGCCCTGCGCCAGATCGCCCGCTTCGAGCAGCAAGACCTTCGCCCCGCGCCCGGCTGCATCGCGCGCGATCCCCGCGCCGTTAACGCCGCCGCCGATCACTGCAAGGTCGTAAATCTGGTCCATCGCCCTGCCTTAATGGATTGCGTCGGGAACTGGCCGTGCCGCGCCGGGCGGGGTGAGGCGGCGGAACAGCCGACCGTTCTCGCTGTAAAGCACCAGCGCCAGCGCTGCCAGCCCGCACAGCAGCAAGGCCCACGACAGCGGCCGCGCAGTGCCGTCATAGGCTTGCCCGACGAAGGCCCCCAGCGCCGATCCGCAAGCCATGCGCAGGAACGCCTGAAGCGACGAGGCCGCCCCGGCAATCCGCGCGAACGGCTGCAATGCGATCGAACTGAAATTGGCGCCGGTAAAGCCGATCATCGCGCAGTTGAGCGTCATCAGCGGGATGAACTGGACCAGCGTCTCATGCGGCTGGTGCGACAGCCACACCTGCAGCGCCCCCACCACAATAAACACCAGCAGTGCCGAATGGCTGACGCGG
>JANYEY010000108.1 GCA_025359685.1 Sphingomonadaceae bacterium
GATGATTATCCGTTCGCGTCACGCCAAGAAGAAGAGGTAAGCCACCATGGCACGTTCCGTCTGGAAAGGCCCCTTCGTCGACCTGCACCTGCTGAAGAAGGCGGAAGCCGCGCAGGATCAGGGCAGCAGCCGCGCCAGTCCTATCAAGACCTGGTCGCGTCGCTCGACGATTCTGCCGCAGTTCGTTGGCCTGACGTTCAACGTCTACAACGGACACAAGTTCATCCCGGTCTCGGTCAACGAAGACATGGTCGGCCACAAACTCGGTGAATTTGCGCCTACGCGCACTTTCCCGGGTCACGCCGCGGACAAGAAGGGCAAGCGCTGATGGGCAAGGAAAAATCTCCGCGCCGCGTTGCTGACAACGAAGCGCTGTCGGTTGGCACCACGATCCGTGGTTCGGCCCAGAAGCTCAACCTGGTTGCTGCGCTGATCCGTGGCCGCAAGGTCGAAGACGCGATGAACATCCTCGCCTTTTCGAAGCGGGCGATGGCGGTTGACGCCCGCAAGGTGCTCGCCTCGGCGATCGCCAACGCGGAAAACAATCACAACCTCGATGTCGATGCGCTGGTGGTGGCTGAAGCCAGCGTCGGCAAGTCGATCACGATGAAGCGTTTCCACACCCGCGGTCGCGGCAAGTCGACCCGGATCCTCAAGCCGATCAGCCGGCTGCGGATTGTGGTGCGCGAACAAGCTGAAGCTGGGGAGGCCTGAGATGGGTCATAAAAGCAATCCGATCGGCCTGCGCCTCCAGATCAATCGCACCTGGGACAGCCGCTGGTACGCCGAAGGCAAGAACTACACGCAGCTGCTTGAACAAGACATCAAGATGCGCAAGTTCATCATGGATACGCTGCCGCAGGCGGCGATTTCCAAGGTGGTGATCGAACGTCCGGCCAAGCTGTGCCGCGTGTCCATTTATGCTGCGCGCCCTGGCGTGATCATCGGCAAGAAGGGCGCGGACATTGAAAAGCTGCGCTCGCAGCTCGCCAAGATGACCAGCGGCAGTGACGTCAAGCTGAACATCGTCGAAATCCGCAAGCCGGAAGTCGATGCACGGCTCGTAGCTCAAGGCATTGCTGACCAGCTCATTCGCCGTGTGGCTTTCCGCCGCGCGATGAAGCGGGCGATGCAGTCGGCCATGCGGCTTGGCGCTGAAGGCATCAAGGTGGTTTGCGGCGGCCGTCTCGGCGGCGCTGAAATCGCCCGTGTCGAACAGTACCGTGAAGGCCGCGTGCCGCTCCACACGCTGCGCGCCAACATCGATTATGCCAATGTCGAAGCGCTGACGACCTACGGGATCATCGGCATCAAGGTCTGGGTGTTCAAGGGCGAAATCCTTGGCCACGACCCGATGGCACAGGATCGCCTGATGCTTGAAGCGCAGACCACCGGCGTTCGTCCGGCTCGCGAAGATCGCAGGAATTAAGCCATGTTGCAGCCGAAAAAGCACAAGTTCCGCAAGGCCTTTAAGGGCCGGATCAAGGGCGACGCCAAGGGCGGTACCGATCTCAACTTTGGTTCGTATGGCCTCAAAGCCCTCGAGCCGGAGCGGATCACCGCTCGTCAGATCGAAGCGGCTCGCCGCGCGATCACGCGTCACATCAAGCGCCAAGGCCGTCTCTGGATCCGCATCTTCCCGGACGTGCCGGTGTCGAAGAAGCCGGCCGAAGTCCGTCAGGGCAAAGGCAAGGGTTCGGTCGAATACTGGGCAGCACGGGTCAAGCCGGGCCGTATCCTGTTCGAGCTGGACGGTGTTGCCGGTCCCCTCGCCGCCGAAGCCTTCAGCCGTGCAGCGATGAAGCTGCCGATCAAGGTCAAGGTCGTCGCCCGTCTGGGTGACACCAGTCATCTGGGAGCCGTGTGATGGCCAAGAAGAATTCGAACCAGACCAGCGATCTGCGCGCCAAGAGCGACGATCAGCTGACCGCCGACCTCGGCGACCTCAAGCGCGAGGCATTCAACCTGCGCTTCCAGGCCGCGACCAACCAGCTCGAGCGTCCCGCCCGCATTAAAGAAGTGCGCCGCGGTATCGCCCGGGTCAAAACGTTGCAGGGCGAACGCGCCCGCACCGCGAAGTAAGGAGCCCACGATGCCCAAGCGTATCCTGATCGGGACCGTGGTTTCCGACAAGACCGACAAGACCGTGGTCGTGAAGGTCGAACGCAAGGTGAAGCACCCGCTCTACGGGAAGATCATCCGCCGTTCGAAGAAGTA
>JANYEY010000122.1 GCA_025359685.1 Sphingomonadaceae bacterium
GACAAGGCTCTCAAGACGTCCACTTGCCAGCGCGTCACCAGCGGCGCCGCATCCGCGACGATCGGCGAATACAGCTCGCGCCCGTGCCACATGAAGAACTTCGCCGGGCACGGCGAGTACGCGAACCTGCGCGTGCGCCGCTACAGCACGCGCAAGAAAGTGCCCACGTACGAGCTGGCTCCGCCACTACAGAAAGCCGGGTGCCCAACGTGACGCCGAGAACGCCGAGTTTTTCACTGCGCGGTAAACGCGCTCTCGTAACGGGGGCGGGGCGCGGCATCGGATTGGCTGCGGCACATGCATTGGCGCAGGCCGGAGCCCATGTGGTGCTCGCTGCGCGGACGCTCGAGCAACTTGAGTCAGCGTGCGCAACTATCAAGGCCGAAGGCGGTGAGGCAGAGGCATGGTGCGTCGATGTCACGGATTCTGTCGCAGTCGGTGCAGGCATTCAACGGCTTGGCCCGTTTCCGATCCTGGTCAATAACGCGGGAACCAACCGGCCGGCTTTGCTCGTCGACACCGAGGACGAAGATATCGACGCCGTGCTCGACCTGAACGTGAAGGCGGCGTTCTATGTCGCGCGCGAAGTGGCGCGCGGCCTCTTGCGTGCAAAAAGCCCGGGCAGCCTGATCAACATTTCTTCGCAGATGGGCCTGGTCGGAGGTCCCAGGCGCACCGTCTACTGCGCGACCAAACACGCGCTGGAAGGGTTCACCAAGGCGCTGGCGTGGGAGCTCGGGTCCGCGAACATCCGGGTCAATTCGATCTGTCCGACCTTTATCGAAACCGACATGACGCGCAAGATGTTCGAGGACGCGGTGTTCCGCGAGTACGTCCTCTCGCGGATCGCGCTCGGGCGGATGGCGCGACTCGAAGATGTCATGGGTGCCATCGTGTTCCTGGCGAGCGACGCGGCGGCCATGGTCACCGGATCGGCGTTGATGGTCGATGGCGGCTGGACAGCTGCGTGACAGGACCTGGCGAACCCGATGTCGTTCCCGTGCCTGGGCTCCGCCGAAGGATGATCTGATGCTGGCAGCAAGAACGTTAACCGAGTCCTCACCGCAGTCGCTATCAGCGGCCGCAACCGGCGGGGGCCTTCAAGTTTCCATCTCTAACGTCCGCCGCGATTACGGCGCGGTGGTGGCGGTCGACGGCGTATCGCTCGACATCGGCGCCGGCGAGTTCGTGTCGCTGCTCGGGCCGTCCGGATCGGGCAAGACGACGCTATTGATGATGCTGGCCGGCTTCGAGCAGCCGCAATCGGGCAGCATCACGGTCGGCGGCCTGGACGTGACACGCGTGGCGCCGAACAAGCGCGACATCGCGATGGTGTTCCAGAAGTACGCGCTGTTCCCGCACATGACGGTGTCCGAGAACATCGCGTTCCCGCTGCTCATGCGCAAGGTCGACAAGACCGAGCGTGCGCGTAAGGTTGCAAAAGCGCTTGAGATGGTCAAGCTCGAGGGATATGGCGCACGCAAGCCTGCGGAACTTTCGGGCGGACAGCAGCAGCGCGTCGCGCTCGCGCGCGCCATCGTGTTCGACCCGCCGGTGATCCTGATGGACGAGCCGCTCGGTGCACTCGACAAGAAGCTGCGCCAGCATATGCAGATCGAACTCAAGCAATTGCAGCGCCGCTTGGGCGCGACGGTAATTTATGTGACGCACGATCAGGAAGAAGCGCTGACCATGTCGGACCGCGTCGCGGTGCTCAATCACGGCAAGCTGATGCAATACGGTCCCCCGCGCGAGCTCTACGACCGTCCCGCCGACGCCTTCGTCGCCGACTTCCTCGGCGAGATGAACTTCATCGATGGCGTCGTTGCGGCGATCGATGGAGGGACGGGCACCGTGGCGCTGGCCGGCGGCGCGGTGAGCGCGCCCGTCAGTCCCGGGCTCGCCAAGGGCGATCCCGTGCGGGTCGCGATTCGTCCGGAGTTCATCGAGCTGCGCCCGGCAGATGCCGCTTGCGAAGCCGCATCCCGCGCGGTCGTTGGGGAGTGCAGCGGGCGCACAGGTATTACGGGAACGTTGGCGCAGGTCATTTTCAATGGCGCGATTGTCGTCATGGCGGTGGAGTTGCCTGATGGTTCGATGGTGACCGCGTCGCTCAACGCGCATACGGCGCCGAATCTCGCGCCGGGCGGAACGGTTACTGCGACCTGGCCGGTGAGCGCGGCCCGCCTGTTTCCTCGGGGACGGGCATGAATGCTGCCCCCGCGCCTGCCGGCACCAACCGGCGGCGCGGACAGCTTTCGCGGCCTCTCTCGCTGCTGCTCATTGCGCCGCTGGTTCTGCTGCTGGCGTGGACGTTCTTCCTGCCGATCGTCCGGCTGCTGCTCACCAGCTTTACCGAGCCGACCTTCGGCTTCTCGCATTACGCCCGGCTGTGGACCGAGCCACTCTATTTGCAGGTCTTCATTCGAACGCTCTGGATCGCCGGCGCCTGCACCGTATTCACGCTGGTCATCGGTTATCCGGTTGCACTGCTGATGGCCCGGCATGGCGGGCGCTTCGCCCTCGTCGCCACGATGTGCGTGCTCATTCCGCTGTGGACTCCGGTGCTGGTCAGGTCCTATGCGTGGGTGATCCTGCTTGAGCGAAGCGGCCTGATCAACAGCGCGTTGATAAGCAGCGGCGTCGTCGCTCAGCCCTTCAAGATGATCTACACCAATGGCGCGGTGCTGATGGCGATGACGCATGTGCTGTTGCCGTTCATGGACCTGCCGATCGCGACCGCGCTGAAAAGCGTGCCGCCCGATTTGCCCAAGGCGGCGATGAA
>JANYEY010000090.1 GCA_025359685.1 Sphingomonadaceae bacterium
GGGATGGTTAACGCAACTGTGGAGTATTGTTTCTGCGCATGAGCGATGTCTCATTCTTGAGCCGCCATCCTCTGCGCATGTGAATGGACGTCAGCTTACCGCAGTTCGACGTCTGAAAACTGCTGTCCCTGAACCGGCCCAATGTCAGGCATTCATGAGTGGTACCAATGCCCGCAGTCGCCGCCACCGGGTCCGACTTACGCTGAAAGCGGACAGTCCGCTTCCTACCCCAAACGCGTCTAAAAGGGCGGCCACTCCAACGTTTGTTTCCTCAGCAAGTTGGGCAAACACTCAAGCTCGATGAAACGTCCGCCTTGCCGGTCTGGCGTGAGCCCTGATTGATGTCATGCGCGACATCGCCCGACAGGCAGTCCAGCATGCCCTGGTTATCGCTGCGATTGAAGGCATCGTATTAGCGCGTCAGCAGCGCGATGGCATCAAGGCGGGTCAATTTTTCGGCCGTTCGTCTCGTGACAGGACTGGTGCCAGCCGCTCAACCGCAGCGCGCGCGATTGGGCCTAGTGCAGCTTGATCGCTGGCGAGGATGGCGGCCTTCATCCGCGGGTCCCAGAAGTCGGTGATGTGCTGCGCGGTGGCGGAAATGGCCGCGTCCTCACCGCCGGCGGCCAGATTGCGAGCGATCTGGTTGGCCATGTTATGCAACTGGGCGATGTCCATCGCGCTACTCGGCCGGCTCTGCCGCGACCGCGATGCGGCGGCTCTTGGCCGACCACGAGGCATAGCTCTCCTGCCAGTCGGTGGGTCCGTTCGATGCCGTCACCTGCACCGCAGTCACCTTGTACTCGGGGCAATTGGTCGCCCAGTCGGAGAACTCGGTGGTGACCACATTGGCCTGCGTCGCGGGGTGGTGGAAGGTGGTGTAGACCACGCCCGGCGCCACCCGGTCGGTCACGGTCAGGCGCAGCGTCGTCTCGCCGGTGCGGCTCGCGAGACGAACCCAGTCGCCATCGTTCAGCCCGCGATTTTCGGTGTCGGTCGGATGCATCTCGAGCAGGTCTTCACCGTGCCAGACGGTGTTTTCGGTGCGCCGGGTCTGCGCGCCGACATTGTACTGACTAAGGATCCGCCCGGTGGTCAGCAGCAGCGGGAAGCGCGGGCCGGTCTTCTCGTCGGTCGGGACGTAATCTGTGACCACGAATTTTCCCTTGCCGCGCACGAAGCCGTCGACGTGCATGATTGGCGATCCGTCCGGGTGCGCCGCATTGACCGGCCATTGCAGTGATCCCGCTTCATCGAGCCGCTGGTGGCTGACCCCGGCGAAGCTTGGCGTGAGCCGGGCAACCTCGTCCATGATTTCGCCCGAGTTCGCGTAGTTCCAGTCGAGGCCCATTGCATTGGCGAGCGCCTGGGTGACCTGCCAGTCCTCCATACCTTCGCCGTCAGGGCCGTTGGCGGGTTCCATCACCTTACGCACCATCTGGATGCGGCGCTCGGCGTTGGTGAAGGTTCCGGTCTTTTCGAGGAAGGTCGATCCGGGCAGGAACACATGCGCGTAATCGGCGGTCTCGTTGAGGAACAGGTCGTGGACGATCACGCAGTCCATCGCCTTGAGGCCTGCGGCAACGTGGTGCGTGTTGGGATCGGACTGGAGGATATCCTCGCCTTGAACGTACAGCGCGCGGAAGCTGCCATCGATCGCTGCGTCGAGCATGTTGGGGATGCGCAGCCCCGGTTCGGGATCGAGCGCAACCTGCCAGTCGGCTTCGAACAGGGCCCGCGCCGCAGGATCGGAGATATGGCGATAACCCGACAGCTCGTGCGGGAAGCTGCCCATGTCGCAGGCCCCCTGGACGTTGTTCTGACCGCGCAATGGGTTCACGCCCACGCCGCGCCGGCCGATGTTGCCGGTGGCCATGGCGAGGTTGGCGATCGCCATCACGGTCGAGCTGCCCTGGCTGTGCTCGGTCACGCCGAGCCCATAATAGATCGCGCCGTTGCCGCCGGTTGCAAACAGCCGGGCCGCAGCGCGCAGCTCGCTGGCGGACACGCGGGTCACCGCTTCGAGCGCTTCGGGGCTGTGGCGGTCTTCGGATACGAACCGCGCCCAGTCCTGATATTCGTCCCAGTCACAGCGTTCGCGGATGAAGGCCTCGTCAGCCAAGCCTTCGGTGACGATGACGTGCGCCATAGCGGTCAGCACCGCGACATTGGTTCCGGGCTGGAGCGGCAGGTGATGCGCCGCCGCGATGTGCGGCATCCGCACCAGATCGATCCGCCGCGGGTCGATCACGATCAACTTTGCACCTGCGCGCAGGCGCCGCTTCATCCGGCTGGCGAAGACCGGATGAGCGTCGGTCGGGTTGGCCCCGATCACCAGGATCACATCGCTGTCACTGACCGAATCGAAGTCCTGCGTGCCGGCACTGGTTCCGAATGTGGTCTTGAGGCCGTAGCCGGTCGGCGAATGGCAGACCCGCGCGCAGGTATCGACATTGTTTGAGCCGAACCCGGCGCGGACCAGCTTCTGGACCAGGAAAGTCTCTTCGTTGGTGCAGCGGCTCGATGTGATCCCGCCCAGCGCCCGCGCGCCGTACTGCGCCTTGATCGCGTTGAGCCGCCCGGCGGTGAACGCCAGCGCTTCATCCCACGATACTTCGCGCCACGGCTGGTCGATGCTCTCGCGGATCATCGGGTTGATGATACGGTCTTGATGGTTGGCATAGCCCCAGGCAAAGCGCCCTTTGACGCACGAATGCCCGTGATTGGCCTTTCCGTCCTTCCACGGCACCATGCGCACCAGCTGTTCGCCGCGCATCTCGGCGCGGAAAGTGCAGCCGACCCCGCAATAGGCGCAGGTCGTGATCACCGATCGCTCGGGCTTGCCCACTTCCTTGACCGACTTTTCCTGCAGCGTCGCGGTTGGGCAAGCCTGCACGCAGGCGCCGCAGCTGACGCATTCGGACGACATGAAATCGTCGCCCGCCTGTCCAGCGCTGACCTTGGTGGCAAAGCCGCGCCCGTCGATGGTCAGAGCGAGCGTGCCCTGAACCTCGTCGCAAGCGCGCACGCAGCGCGAACAGGCGATGCATTTGCTCGGATCGAAATCGAAATAGGGGTTCGAGCTGTCGGTCTCGAGGCCCAAGTGGTTATCACCGGCATAGCCATAGCGCACATCGCGCAGGCCCACGGCGGCGGCCTGGTCCTGCAGTTCGCAATCGTTGTTGGCACTGCAAGTCAGGCAATCGAGTGGATGGTCGGAGATGTAGAGCTCCATCACGCCCTTGCGCAGTTTTTGCAGGCGCGGGGTCTGGGTGTGCACCACCATCCCTTCGGCGGCAGGCGTGGTGCAGCTGGCGGGGGTGCCGCGCATGCCGTCGACCTCGACCAGGCACAGCCGGCACGAGCCGAACGCAGCCAAGTTGTCGCTGGCACACAGCTTGGGGATCGATCCGCCGCACTCGGCCGCCGCGCGCATCACGCTGGTCCCCGCCGGGACGGTAACCGGGCGGCCGTCGATGGTCAGCGAAACGCTGGTATCGGCGTGGACTTCGGGGGTGCCGAAATCGCTTTGACGCTCATAGCCCATCGCGGTGTTCCTGTGCCTGGAGGTCGGCTGGCGTGTTGATATTAGCAGGTTCTGCAGCAAGTTTCACCGCCCGCGCGCCGATCGCCGTTGCGAAGGCGCGCATCGAGTGCCGATCATCGCTTTCGAGCAACACGTCGAGCTTGGTCGAGCTCCTGGCAGGCCACAGTCCGATGACCGGCTGGCTTTCGACATAAGCCGGAGCGGAACCCAGCAATTCGAGCAGGTTTTCGGGCAAGCACACCGAATCAACCCCGCAGCTCAGGACCTGATCATAGCCTTCGTCGAGCGCGTAGTGCAGCGCTGCAGCGAGCCCGGCCAGCGGTCCCATACCGCCATGCGGCCAATCGGGCAGGGTGGGGGCGGGGGCGGTTTCGCGCCCTGCGACCACGACATGCTCGCACCAGCCCGCCAGCGCATCGACCGCGCGGGCGATGAGCGTGCGGCCATCGAGTTCGGCCAGCGCTTTGTCGCTGCCAAAGCGTGAAGATAGCCCGCCTGCCAGAACGACGCCGAGGATCACGCGAAGTCCTCTGGCCAATGCTTGAGCGCGCTCAGCACTGGATACGGCGTGAACCCGCCCAGCGCGCAGAGCGAACCGAATTTCATCGTCTCGCACAGGTCTTCGAGCAGCTGCAATTCCGCCTCGCGGGTAGGGGCCTGCTTGGCGGCGTTGTGCATCTGCGGCAGGCGCGAAACCGCATCGGGCGCAGCGCTGCCTTGTCCCCGGATCCGGTCGATCAGCTCGACCCCGCGGACCGAGCCGATCCGGCACGGGGTGCATTTGCCGCAGCTTTCCGCCGCGCAGAACTGCATCGCGAACCGTGCCATATGGCCCATGTCGGCACTATCATCGAACACCACGATTCCGCCGTGTCCGATCAACGCATCGGCAACAGTGTAAGCTTCGTAATCGAACGGAATATCGAACCGGCCGGGGTGGATGTAGGCCCCCAGCGGCCCGCCGACCTGCACCGCCTTGACCGGGCGGCCCGATGCAGTGCCGCCGCCGATGTCGTGGACCAGCTCGTTCAGCGTTATGCCAAAGGCTGTCTCGTACAAGCCGCCGTGCCTGATATTGCCGGCCAGCTGGACCGGCATGGTGCCCTTCGAGCGGGCGACCCCGTGACTGTCATACAGCGCGGCACCGCCCTCGATCAGGATGTGCGGGATGGCGGCGAAAGTCAGCACGTTGTTGACCACCGTCGGGCAGCCGAACAGACCTTCGATCGCGGGTAGCGGCGGCTTGGCGCGGACCTCGCCGCGCTTGCCCTCGATCGAGTTGAGCAGCGACGTTTCTTCACCGCAAACATAGGCGCCGGCGCCAACCCTGACCTCGATCTCGAACGGGGCGATCTGCACAGTGGCCAGCTTGATGGCGGTGTTGAGCTTGGCAATCGCGTGCGGATATTCGCTACGCACATAGATGTAGCCGCGGCCCGCGCCGACAGCATGGGCGGCGATTGCCATGCCTTCGATCAGCTGGAACGGATCGCCCTCCATCAGCATCCGGTCCGCAAATGTCCCGCTGTCACCTTCATCGGCGTTGCACACGACATATTTGCGCGCGCCAGCGGCATTGGCGACGGTCTGCCACTTGATCCCGGCCGGAAAGCCCGCCCCGCCGCGCCCGCGCAGGCCCGAACCGGTGACTTCTTCGATCAGCACCTGCGGTGCGAGCGAACGCGCCCGGGTCAGGCCAGCCCAGCCGCCGGTGGCCACATAATCATCAAGGCTGAGCGGACGGGTTTTGCCCGCGCGCGCAAACGTCAGGCGCTGCTGGCGGACAATGAACGGATGCTCCGCGATCGGCCCAATGCGCTTGTCCGAACTGCCGGCCAAAATTGCTTCGACATCGGCGGCGCTCGCCGGGCCGAAGCCGATCCCGTCAATCTCGACCAGCGGTTCGAGCCAGTGCATGCCCCAGCTGGAAACGCGCTCGACGCTTGCTCCGGCCGCGACAAAAGCAGTGGCCACATCGTCCGCGCCGCACGCCAAGGCGACCGCGTCGTCAGAGATCCGCACCGTGGTCATACCGAATGCACCAGCTTGATCAGCGCGGCAGAGTCGAGCCGGGCGTGCACTCGCTCGCCCACCCGCGCCGCCGGTCCCACGCTGCACAGGCCCAGGCAATAGACCGTCTTGAGCTTCACCCGCGTTCCCGCAGCTTGCTCCGCTGCGGGCACCAGTGCCTCGACCCCGCGCGCCTGGCAGGCTTCGGCCCGGCACAGTTCGATGCAGGGGCGCGGATCGGAGGTGGCGCTGAAATCATGGTAGAAGCTGACCACGCCGTGGACTTCGGCGCGGCTGAGGTTGAGTTCATGCGCGATTGTCGCTTCGGCAGCGGGATCGACGCAGCCGAAGGTGTGCTGCACTTCATGAAGGATCGGCAGCAACGGGCCTTCGGTGCCACGAAAAGCCCCGAAAATTGCCTCTAGCTGCGCTTCCCTGTTCATCCGTTCAGCCTCGCCGCGTGCCACGCGACATGATCGGCCATGAAGGTCGAGATGAAGTAGTATGAATGGTCATAGCCCGGCTGCATCCGGATCGTCGCGGGGATGCCGGCCTTGCGGCAGGCCAGCGCGAGCAGGCCGGGCTTGAGCTGCTCGTGCAGGAAATTGTCGGCCTCGCCCTGGTCGACCAGCAAGGCAAGCAGCCGCGCGCCGTCTTCGATCAAGGCGCAGGCATCGTATTCACGCCACGCAGCGCGGTCTTCGCCCAGGTATCCGCCCAGTGCCTTCTCGCCCCAAGGGCAATTGAGCGGACTGACGATCGGTGCGAAAGCGCTGACCGAACGGAATTTATCCGGATTGCGCAAAGCCATGGTCAGCGCACCGTGCCCGCCCATCGAGTGTCCGGTGATCCCCTGCCGCGCCATGTCGGCAGGAAACTCTTCGGCGATCAGCGCGGGCAATTCCTGTTCGATGTAGCTGCGCATGCGGAAATGCTTCGCCCATGGCTCCTGCGTCGCATCGACGTAGAATCCCGCACCTTTGCCGAAATCGTAGTCACCATCATCAGGCACATCGTCGCCGCGCGGGCTGGTGTCGGGGGCGACGAAAATGATTCCATGCTCGGCGCAAGCGGCGCGGTATTCGCCTTTTTCAGCGACGTTGGCGTGGGTGCAGGTCAGGCCCGAAAGGAACCACAGCACCGGCAATTTTGCGCCCGGAGCATGATCGGGCACAAACACCGAAAAGGTCATGCCGGTTCCGGTGGCCTCGCTTTGGTGCGTGTAGACCCCTTGCGTTCCGCCGTGGCTGCGATTGGTGCTCGTTATCTCCATCAGAACACCACGACCGAACGGATGCTCTCCCCGGCGTGCATCAGTTCGAAGGCCTTGTTGATGTCCTCTAGGCCCATCACATGCGTGATCATCGGATCTATCTCGATCTTGCCGGTCATGTACATGTCGACAATCTTGGGCACGTCGGTGCGGCCCTTGGCCCCGCCGAACGCGGTGCCGCGCCAGTTGCGCCCGGTGACGAGCTGGAACGGGCGGGTGGCGATTTCCTTGCCGGCTTCAGCCACGCCGATGATGATCGAGGTGCCCCAGCCGCGATGGCAGGCTTCCAATGCGGTGCGCATCACTTCGGTGTTGCCGGTCGCATCGAAAGTATAGTCGGCCCCGCCATCGGTCAGCTCGACCACCTTGGCGACCACCTCCTCGCGGCTCATGCCCTTGGAATTTAGGAACTGGGTCATGCCAAAGCGCTTGCCCCATTCCTCGCGTGCGGGGTTGATATCGACCCCGATGATCCGGCCCGCGCCCGCCAGCCGCGCGCCCTGGATCACGTTGAGCCCGATGCCGCCGAGCCCGAACACAACCACGTTGTCACCGACCTGGACCTTGGCGGTGTTGACCACTGCGCCGACCCCGGTGGTGACCCCGCAGCCGATGTAGCAGGCGGACTGGAACGGCGCGTCTTCGCGGATCTTGGCGACCGCGATCTCGGGCAACACGGTGAAGTTCGAGAACGTCGAACAGCCCATGTAGTGGAAGATCGTCTCACCCTTGTAGCTGAAGCGGCTGGTTCCGTCGGGCATCAGCCCTTTGCCCTGCGTGGCGCGGATCGCGGTGCACAGGTTGGTCTTGCCGCTGAGGCAGCTTTTGCACTGGCGGCATTCGGGCGTGTAGAGCGGGATCACGTGATCGCCCGGCTTGACGCTGGTCACCCCCGGTCCAACCTCGCGCACGATCCCCGCGCCTTCGTGGCCGAGCACCGAGGGGAAGATCCCCTCGCTGTCGAACCCGTCCAACGTGTAGGCATCGGTGTGGCAGATCCCGGTCGCCATGATCTCGACCAGCACTTCCCCGGCCTTGGGGCCTTCGAGGTCAAGCTCGACGATTTCGAGCGGCTGTTTGGGGGCAAAGGCTACGGCGGCACGGGTCTTCACGGGGCGATACTCCTGATCTGTGGATTTCGATCGTATTAGCGGCTGACCCGCCCAGCCATCCAGCTTTACTTGAACACGATCGTGCGGTTGCCGTTGAGCAAGACTCGGTGTTCAAGATGCAACTTGACCGCGCGGGCCAATACCCGGCTTTCGGTATCCTGGCCCTGTGCGATCAGATCTTCAACCGTGTCGGCGTGATCGACGATCGACACGTCCTGTGTGATGATCGGGCCTTCGTCGAGATCGGGCGTGACATAGTGCGCGGTCGCCCCGACCATCTTGACCCCGCGATCGTAGGCCCGGTGATATGGCTTGGCGCCCTTGAAGCCGGGCAGGAAGCTGTGGTGGATATTGATCACGCGGCCATCGAGCTTGCGGCACAGCTGGTCAGACAGGACCTGCATGTAGCGCGCCAGGATGATCAGATCGACCTCCTGCTCCTCAACCAGCTGCAGCAGCCGCGCTTCTTGCTCGAGCTTGTTTTCGGGCGTGATCGGCAGGTGATGGAAGGTGATTTGCTCATGCTCGGCGCGGCGCTGCCAGGTGGTGTGGTTTGAAACCACGCTGGTCACCTCCATCGGCAAGCGATTGGTCGAGGTGCGATAAAGCAGATCGTTGAGGCAATGACCGCCCTGGCTGACCATGATCATG
>JANYEY010000094.1 GCA_025359685.1 Sphingomonadaceae bacterium
ATGTATTCCAAATTCAAGATAGATGCGCTGCACAAATGGTCGATCGGCAAATGGACCATCTGGGCGATGCCCAACCACGTTTGCCTGGCGATGGATCAGGAAATCAACTTCGAGAAACCTCAATTTTGGGGGTTTATTATTGGCGTTATTATACTTGACATACCCACTCCATAGGATTTATACAGAATCCAAGGAGTTTCAGTGTCATGTCTAACCTCTCTGCCGCCCACTTCCACGATGAGGAAAAATCCTATGAATACGTGGAAGCGCGCCTCTGGCCGAACGGTCCAGTCTGCCCGCATTGCGGCGGTGTGGAGAAGGTCGGCAAGCTGAAGGGCAAGACCACCCGCCCCGGCCTGTGGAAGTGCTACCAGTGCCGCAAGCCTTTCACCGTGAAGATCGGCACCATCTTTGAGGACAGCAAGGTTCCCATGCGCCTGTGGCTGCAAGCGATGTATCTGATCGCGGGCAGCAAGAAGGGCATTTCGAGCAACCAGCTTCACCGCGTTCTCGGTGTCACCCTCAAAACCGCTTGGTTCATGTCGCACCGCATCCGCGAGGCAATGCGCAGCAATGGCCTTGACCAGTTTGGCGGCGAAGGCGGCATGGTCGAGGTCGATGAAACCTTTATCGGGCGCGAGGAAGGCCGCGAAGTTCGCCAGTCCTATCACCACAAGATGAAGGTGCTCTCGCTGGTTGACCGCAACAGCGGACAGGCCCGTTCGTTTGTGATCGACAGCGTGAGCGTCAACCAGATTGGCCCCATCGTGGTTGAGAATATCAGCCGTGAGGCGATGCTTATGACTGACGAACATGGCGTTTATCGCTTCCTCGCAGCGCGCTTCTCTGGCGGGCATGAAGTGGTTCGCCACGGCGCTCGCGAATATGTGCGCGGGGAGTTCCACACCAATACCATCGAAGGCTTCTTCAGCATCTTCAAGCGCGGCATGAAGGGCGTCTATCAGCACTGCCAGAAGAAGCATCTGCACCGTTATCTGGCCGAATTTGACTTCCGCTATTCCAACCGCGTTGCGCTCGGCTACAATGACAGCGACCGCGCCGATGCGCTTCGTTCGGGTGTCGTCGGCAAGCGACTCACCTATCAAACAGTTGGTGCAGCGTAATGCCGAAAAAAGCCAAGACCGAGACCCCGAAGCAGCAAGCCGCGAGGTTCGCCGCCGAGGTCGAGCGCATGAAGGCCGCTGGCGAACTAAGCCCCACCGAGGCCGATAAGGCGTTGGATAGGCTTGTGAAGGGCGCGCAGAGCGGCTCACACGCCCCCTAGAATCGCCTGAACGGCGGTCGGGGGATGCGGAATTTCCTTCAGCATATAGCCGATTGAGCATCTTATAGCGGCCATCAGATCAATCGCTTCATCAACAGATTCCAACGACTGCTCAGGGTGCATCGAAGGATTGCGATGGAAGTCCTTTATGCTCTTAAGGTGTTCCCGAACCGACTTCTTCCCTTTGTTCAGCTTGTTCAGTTCTACCAAATAGACGCCCATGTTGCCCTGCTCTGGCCTGTTCGCTCCGCCCGTCACGTGATCCCAATAGACCCTCAAAACCGACTCATTCGCGCGGTGTAGGTGAAATCCGGCCGCAGTCGGAAGCTCGAAGGCAATGCAGCGCATTGCCTGGACCAGATCGGGTAGCGCATCATGCACCTTGATCCCGACATCAGACGAAAAGAATTCCTGTCCCGATTGTATCATCGTGGTTGTGTCAAACCCGCCCTTTCGGTTGATGATGAAACAGGAGATCGACTGAAGTTCCGAAATCAGAATGGTCTCGAACTTCGCGTAGGCAGATTGGATTGGGTTCAACTCCCAAAGGCTCAAATCCACGCCTTCCCCCTCTGCGGGGTAAAGCTGGCCCATAACACGTTCTATCATCGAAATCAGAGATGAGGCGGATGCAAAAAGAGGCCCCCTAAAATGCTGCGAATAAACGCTCTGATAGACACAACTCTTCACTGCCGAAATGGTGCGGTTCAATTCCGCCCAAGCCTCGTAACGCTCCATCCCAGTCGAAATTCGTGAAACACTGCGATTCACGTCGCCAATGTCATATAGGAAAGCAGGATCAACCGGTTGCATGTTGTGGGCACCCCAAGAGCAAAAGCCGCCACGGCGGGAAACTAGATTAGTCATCTAGCACCCCCCATCCTGCTTGGGTATCCTTTGTATAATAACGCCTAGGATTTCGCAGGAAAGTACAGGAATATTCCTACGGCGATTCGCTGAAGAAAGGGGGAGACAATGCTGATTACCCGGATCGAGCGCTTCTTGCGTGAAACGGGAATGCCCTGGACCAAGTTCGGTCGGCTTGCGACGCACGACCCACGCTTTGTCGAGGATCTGCGCAACGGCCGCTCACCTCGTGCTGCAACCACGAAACGTGTGGAACATTTCATGAACATTTACCGCGAGGATGCCCGTGCAAATCAATTTTTCAGCTGACGCCGCCATGCTTTCCGCTAGCCGGCGCTCGTCGCGCCGCACGGCTTGGATGCCCCTGCTTTCCGCCTTGCTCGAGCTTGCCGAGAGCCGCGCCGAGCGCAGCTGGGCCAGTGTAACCTTCTCCGGCGCCAGGCACACTGTTGTGCTGAGCTTCGCCGGTGCCGAGGCGGTTGCCGTCGGCGAGCGCTTCATCGATGCCCTGCCCGAACACGAGTTTGCGATCCCGCGCCATCTGGTGGCCGATGCGGCGGTGATCCGGGTCGATCACAGCCTGCTGCCAGAACCGCGGCTTGAAGTGGAAGTCCAGCTGCTGCTGCTCGACGAGGCCTGATCTGCCAGCGGCTTGCCAGCACTTCGCGCGCTGGTTAGGTCCGCCGCATGAACGCCGGCCCTGCCCCACGCTCCCTGGTCATCGACGCATTTCTGCCTGACGAGCTACACGGCCGCCTGCTGGCCTTTGCGCAGGCCCGCAAGGCGGCGTTCAGGCCGACCAGCGTGCGACGCGGGGAGCAAGGCGTGATCGACCACGCGGTGCGCCAGTCTCTGCGCTGCGATGGCGGGCTGGGGCCATTCGAGGAGGCGTTCACTGCGGCAGTCCACGCCTGCGTGCCCGAACTTTGCGATGTTTTGGGCGTGGCCCCATTCGCCATTGCCAAGACCGAGCTGGAACTCGCCGCGCATGGCGACGGCGGGTTCTACAAAGTCCACTTCGATACCTTCACGCAAGACGCGCGGCTGACGGCTGACAGCGACCGGGTGATTTCGGCGGTCTACTATTTCTACCGTCAGCCCAAGGGCTTCAGCGGCGGCGAATTGCAGCTGCACCGGTTCGGCGGCGGGTTGGCCGAAAAGCTCGAACCGTTAGACAACCGGCTGGTCAGCTTTGCCTCGATTTCGCCGCACGAGGTTTTGCCAATTGCCTGCCCGGGCGGCGAGTTCGCAGATTACCGGTTCGCGGTGAATTGCTGGCTACACCGCGCGCGCGGTCAATAGCCTGCGGCGCAGTCCACCAAGGGTTCGAGCGGCTCACCGTTGCGGTAACGCGCCAGGTTGACGAGGAACCGCTCAGCCGAGCGCTGGAACATCAGCGTCTGCGCATTGCCCGAAAGGTGCATCGTGACCTGCGCATTGTCGAGCGTCCACAGCGGGTGGTCCTCGGGCAGCGGTTCGGGCGTGGTCACATCAAGCAGCGCGCCGCCGATCCGCCCGGCGGCGAGCGCATCGACCAGCGCATCCTGATCGATCACACTACCCCGCGCGATGTTGACGATGACGCCATCGCCTTTCATCGCCGCCAGCTCGGCCGCGCCGATCATGTGCTGCGTTTCGGGCGTGGCCGGTACCGCCAGGACGATCCAGTCAAACCGGCCAAGTTCGCCACGCCACTGATCGGGGCCGAGCGCGCCCGGGCCCGGCGTGCGACGCACCTTGGTTACCTTGGCGCCGAACCCGGTAAGTCGCGCCTCGACCTCCTGCCCGATCGCGCCGTAGCCTAGGATCAACACCTCGCTGCCATAAAGCTCGCGCTTGCCCGGCGACTGCTTGAGCCATTCGCGCCGCTCCTGCGCGCGCACGACCTCGCGGTAACCCTTCGAATGGACCAGCATCAGCATCACCACGTATTCGGCAATCGGCACCGCGTTGATCCCGGCGCCGTTGGTCAGCATCACCCCGCGCGAGGCGAGCAGGTCGAGCGGGAAGCTCTCAACCCCGGCGTAGATCGAATTGAGCCACTTGAGCTTCTCAGCTCGGCGGAACACCTCGGCCATGTCGTCCTTCGAATGCATGTCGAACCAGCCGATCTCGGCCACGGGGGCCAGCGCGAAGGCCTCGTCCTTGTCGGCATACCAGCGCACGTCTACCCAGTCCGGCAGGCGCGGTTCGAGCAATGGCCGCAGCATGGCGTTGAGCACGGTTACGGTCATTGCGATTCCTTGAAGCGCGCCAGCATCGGCGGGGTGTGCAAGCATTCGGCGAAGTCGAATGGCCGCGTAGTCAGCGGGGGAACGCGCGCCGCATCGGGGTGCGCGGGATTTAGATAGATCACGTCCGCTTCGGGCAGCACCTTCGAACGGATAGCGGTTAGCAGCGAGCGCCTGGACGCCAGCCAATCCCCGACAAAAGCGCGGATCGTATCCTCATCAGGATCGGGTACGCGCTCGGGCAGCGCATCGACCTCGGTCCAGCCGAGCACAAAATCGCCCGGAATACCCACCAGGTCACGCGGCTGATACCGCAGCGCCACCAGCACCGCGAGCCCAGCCTCCGAAGCCAGACTGACGACCGGATAGCCCGCCGGCGCATAGCGTGCCCCGTTCAGCAAAGCGCCCCGCCCGTCGAGCGCCACGTAAGGCGCGCGAGTCAGGCGCCACAGTTTCACGCGCCCAATTTCCAATCCCAGCCAAGCGGATCGCCGTCCATCACCTCGACGTATTGCGCGGCGAGATGGTCGCGCAAGGCATCGGAGGTGGCAAAATCTTTGGTGGCGCGGGCTTCCTTGCGCTGGGCGAGGATGGTTTCGATTTCGGGTTCGGTGATGGTTGCGGCTTTGGGGCGAATGCGAAGGTCGGCGCGAGTGACATTAGAAAAGTCGAATCCCAAAACAGAGTCCATCTGATTCGCGGCTTTCAACACCCTCTCCGCATCGAGAGTCGTAGTCCCGAGCATCGACTCCAATAGTACAAGCGCGCTAGCGGTGTTGAGGTCACTGCTTAGCTCATCCCCAAACTTCCAGATGTAAGTGTCGAAGACGCGATCAGGATCGGCGACCTCCGATATCTCGTTTGCATTGCCGTTGGCCCTTAGCCGCTCAAGCGCTTGAACCATCCGCTTCAAACGAACCAGCGCCGCGCCAAGCCCCTCCCAGCTAAACTCCAGCTCGCTCCGATAATGCGCCTGCAGGCACATCATGCGGTAGGCCAAGGGGTGATACCCCCGGTCGATCAGCAGTTGCAGCCGCAGGAACTCGCCCGACGACTTGCTCATCTTGCCGCTGCGCTCGACCAGGAAGTTGTTGTGCATCCAGATGTTGGCGCCGGAATTCGCGGCCACATCCAGCCCGTTGGTGCAGCAATGCGCCTGATTCTGCGCGATCTCGTTGGGGTGGTGGATTTCGCGGTGGTCGATCCCGCCGGTGTGGATATCGAACGGGAAGCCGAGCAGGTCGCCGCTCATCACCGAGCATTCGAGGTGCCAGCCCGGCGCGCCCTTGCCCCACGGCGAATCCCATTCCATCTGGCGCTTCTCGCCCGGCGGCGTCTTGCGCCAGATCGCGAAGTCGGCGGCGTTGCGCTTGCCGTCGACGGGCGCGATCCGGCTTTCGCCTTCATCGGTGTGAGCACGGGCAAGCCGTCCGTAATCGGATACGGTCGAGACGTCGAAGTAGAGCCCGCTGTCGAGCTCGTAGCAGTGCTTGTCAGCGATGCCCGTGGCGAAGTCGATCATCTGCGGGATATAGTCTGTGGCGATCGACCATTTGGCCGGCTCGCGGATATTGAGCGCCTTGATGTCCGCCCAATAGGCCTCGGTATAATGCCGCGCGATCTGCCAGATCGACTGCGCGTTCTCCGCCGCCGCTTTCTCCAGCTTGTCCTCGCCCGCATCGGCATCATCGGTCAGGTGGCCCACGTCGGTAATGTTGATCACGTGGGTGAGCTCGTAGCCCTTGAAGCTGAGTGTGCGGCCGAGCACGTCGGCAAAGACATAGGCGCGCATGTTGCCGATGTGCGGGTAATTGTAGACCGTTGGCCCGCAGGTATAGACCCGTGCTTCGCCAGGATGGACGGGAGTGAATGTTTCCAGCTGGCGGGTCAGGCTGTTGAACAGCTTAAGCGGGATATCGGTCATAAGCGCGCCTTAGAAGCGCGCGCGCCTCAGGTCAAAACCCCTCCCAGCGCACCGCCTCATCGAGCGGCGCGCGCGCTACCGGGAAAGTGTTGACCGCATGGCTCCGGTCGCCCCAGCCGATCGCCATGCCGCAGAAAAAGATGTGATCATCCGGAATGTCCACGCATTCGCGGATTTGCTTGCTGTAAACCGCCCAGGCCTCCTGCGCGCAGCTGTCTAGGCCCGCCTCGCGCAGCAGCAGCATCACCGTCTGCAGCCACATACCCATGTCCGACCACTGCGGCGGGCCCATGTATTTGGGGGTGTGGACCAGCATCAGCACCGGCGCGCCGAACCCCTGAAAATTGCGCGCGAACCACGCGAGGCGGCCCATCTTGTTGTCGCGCGGGATTTCAAGCGCGGCATACATCGCCTCGCCGATGCCCTGACGGCGGGTCTCGTAGGCACCCTCCAGTTCGGGCGGATAGACGTGATATTCGGGCGCCATCGCCGCGCGGCCCAGCGGCACGACTTCGGCCACTTTCGCAAACAACGCGGCGAGCGGATCGCCGGTCAGTATTACCGCATTCCACGGCTGGGTGTTCCCACCCGAAGGCGACCGCTGGGCAGTCTCCAGAATGCCGCGAAGCATGGCCTGATCGACCGCCTTGTCCTGAAACGCGCGGATAGAACGACGGCTGGTAACGGCTTCGGTGACGTTCACTTGGTTTCCTCTTCAAACAGCCCGGCCAGCTGCTCGATCATCGTGCCGCCCAGTTGCTCCACGTCCATGATCGTCACGGCGCGGCGGTAGTAGCGGGTGACGTCGTGGCCGATGCCTATGGCGACCAGTTGCGCCGGGCTCTGCCGTTCGATCCAGTCGATGACCTTGCGCAGGTGCAGTTCGAGGTAGCCAGCGTTGTTCACGCTCAGCGTCGAATCGTCGACCGGGGCGCCGTCGGAGATGACCATCAGCACGCGGCGGTCCTCGGTGCGGGCGAGCAGGCGGCTGTGCGCCCAGAGCAGCGCCTCACCGTCGATGTTTTCTTTGAGCAGCCCCTCGCGCATCATCAGGCCCAGGTTCTTGCGGGCGTGGCGATAAGGCTGGTCGGCTTTCTTGTAGACGATATGGCGCAAGTCGTTGAGGCGGCCTGGTTGCGCGGGTTTGCCGCCGCCGAGCCATGCCTCGCGGCTTTGTCCGCCCTTCCACGCGCGGGTGGTGAAGCCCAAAATCTCGGTCTTGACCCCGCAGCGTTCGAGCGTGCGCGCCATCACGTCAGCGCTGATCGCCGCAATCGAAATCGGCCGCCCGCGCATCGAACCCGAATTGTCGATCAGCAAGGTGACCACGGTGTCCTTGAACTGGACTTCTCGTTCGATTTTGTAACTCAAGGAATGCCCCGGCGAGATTACCACCCGGGCGAGCCGCGCGGCATCGAGCATACCTTCTTCCTGGTCGAAGTCCCAGGAGCGGTTCTGCTGCGCCATCAGCCGCCGCTGGAGCCGGTTGGCGAGCTTGGTGACGATCCCCTGCAGGCCCTTCAACTGCGCGTCGAGATAGGCGCGCAGCCGGGTCAGCTCTTCTTCGTCGCACAGCTCATTCGCGGCGACGACTTCGTCGAAGGCCTCGGTATAGGCCTTGTAATCAAACTTCGATGGCAGCTCGGTCCACGGGCGGTTGGGGCGCACGGGCAGCATGCCTTCCTCGCCCTCGTCGCCTTCCTCGGCGTCGGCGTTTTCATCGTCGACTTCGCGCTCGGCCTCCGAATCGCCTTCCTCGTCGCCTTCGCTGGGTTCGGCAGCGACTTCGCTGGGGGACTGGTCTTCTGACGATTCGCTGTCGTCGGCGTTCTCGTCGTCCTGCTCGTCGCCGTCGGTGTCGTCGCCCTCATCAGCCTCCTGGTCGAGCGGGCTGGCCTGGGTCAGCTCAAGGTGCTGGAGCATGTCGAGCGTGAGCGACTGGAACGCCTTTTGATCATCGAGCATCAGCGCGAGCGCGTCGAAATCGGCGGCGGCGCGTTCCTCGATCCAGCTGCGCAGCATAGCAACGCCAGCCTCCGCCACTTCGGGCACCGGCTGGCCGGTCAAGTGTTCGCGCAGCAACAGCGACAATGCGACCGGGACCGGCACTTCATCGGGCCGGGTCGCGCGGGTGATCGGATCGCCGCCGATCCGCACAGAATTGGCCGCATCGAGATTGTCCCGCATGCCCGCGTAGGCTTTGGAGCCGAGCGCTTCGAACCGGACCTGCTCAACCGCATCATAGGCCGCGCGCGCGGTCGGCTCGGACGGGCCGTGGCGGGCGTGAAGCGCCTCACGGTGGTGGCGCAGCTTGAGCGCCATCGAATCGGCAAATCCGCGCGCCTCCATCGCCTGTTCGCGCGGCAAGTTGCGGCCCGGCATCGGCACGCGCAGGTTCTTGCCGTTGGCAATTGGCGCGTCAGCGGTCCAGGCGATTTCCAGCTCAGGCTCACGCGCCACGGCGCGCGCAGTGCCGGTCAGCACGGACTTGAAGCGATCGAGAGGGGTTTCGTCGGACATGCGCGCCCGCTTTCGCGGGGATGCCGCCCTAATTCAACCTTAAATCGTCTGCCCGGTCTTGGCCCAGTCCGCCAGGAAGCCTTCGATGCCCTTGTCGGTCAGCACATGCTTGATCAGACCCTTGATTACCGCGGGCGGCGCGGTCATCACGTCGGCTCCGATCTTGGCGGCCTGCAGCACGTGGATCCCGTGGCGGACGCTGGCGACAAGGATTTCGGTGCGGAAATCGTAATTGTCATAGATCAGGCGGATATCGCCGATCAATTCCATGCCATCAAAGCCATTGTCATCGTGACGGCCGACGAAGGGCGAGACGAAAGTCGCCCCGGCCTTGGCCGCAAGCAGCGCCTGGTTGGCCGAGAAGCACAGCGTCACGTTGACCATCGAGCCATCGCCGGTGAGCGCCTTGCAAGTCTTCAGCCCGTCGAGCGTCATCGGCACCTTGATGCAGACGTTGTCGGCAATCTTGCGCAGGATCGCGGCCTCGCGCATCATCCCATCATAATCGAGCGCGACCACTTCGGCGCTGACCGGGCCAGAGACGATCCCACAAATTTCCTTGGTCACTTCCTTGAAATCGCGCCCCGACTTGGCAATCAGCGAGGGATTGGTGGTGACGCCATCGAGCAGGCCGGTGGCGGCCAGGTCCTTGATGTCGGCAATCTCGGCGGTGTCGGCGAAAAACTTCACGGGGGTGCGCTCCTCTTTGGCGAGTCTGCCCCCGCTATAGGCTATCGCAGAACCTTGAAAACCCCGATCAACAAGGGATCGCGGGTAGCTTCCGGATTGGCCCGGATCGCGCTTTCCTCATGCCCGATCTGGTACCAGATCGAATTGTCGGCACGGTTGGCAACCGATTGGGCCATCTGGCTTATATCGACGCCCGAAAGCGCACGGACCCCTTGGCCCAGCACCGGATCGCTGCTGACGCGCAGGGCATCGGTCAGGCCGGGGATCATCGCGTTGATCAGCGCCGGGCCCATTGCCCCGCGCAGGAAGGTGGTCGCCGCAGTTGGCCCGCCGCGAACCAGGCCGATTGCATCGGGGACTGAGATGCCGCGCACCGCTTCGTAAACCACTGGCGCAGCGCGCTCGGCGCCTTTTTCGGCAACGATGTTGAGCTGATGCTGGAGGTTCTGCTTGAAAACGGTTGAAGTCAAAAGGTTTTTCAGCAGTCCTGTTCCGGAGGCGCTGAACAGGGCGGGCGCTTCGAACCGGGCGATTTCGCTGTCCCAAAAGCCGCCCGGTGCGGTCAGCACCGCGAAAGCAGCCTGCGAAGACGCTGTCAGCAAGCGGCGGATTGCCTCGACCATACTGAACCCGCCCATCGACTGGCAGCCCGGCAGCAGCAACACGCCCACCGCCGCCGTCCCGGCCATGAAAGCGCGGCGCGCCATGACGCCATTTTGATTAGTTTGCATGTGACCCCTGCTCCTCAAATAGCGGCTGTCGCGCGCCCCGGTTTGTCGCCATAGAGGCGGGCCGATGAACCGCGTCCGCCTCCTTGTCTTCAATCCGGTGCTGAGCGTCCTCGACTATCGCCTTCCCGATGGCATGGCGACTGAATTCGGCAGCCTCGTGATCGCCCCCCTCGGACCGCGCCAGGTCCTCGGGATCGTCTGGGAAAAAGAACGGCTGGCCGGGGAAGAGGTTCCCGCTGCGAAGCTGCGGCCGATCTTCGAAGTGCTGCCGGTTCCCCCGCTCAGTGAAGCGCTGCGCCGACTGATCGAGTGGACCGCAGACTATTACGTCGCGCCGATGAACGCAGTGGCGCGGATGGCGCTTGGCAGCATGGCGGCGCTGCGCGGCGGCGGCACAACCACCGAATACCGCTTGTCCGGGCACGAGCCCAAGCGGCTTACCCCGCAGCGGCTGGCGGCAATCGACGCGCTCCACGGCGAACAGGCGAGCGTCCGCGAACTGGCCGAGCTCGCCAGCGTTTCCGAAGGCGTGCTGCGCGGGCTGGTCGGTGCAGGCGTGCTCGAGCCGGTGGTGGTCGACCTTGATCGCCCATATCCCCGCGCACGCGCCGATCACGACGTGCCCGACCTTTCGCCTGACCAACAAGCCGCAGCCGATACCTTCGTCAGCGCGGTGAAGGCACAGGAATTCGCCCCGTTCCTGCTCGACGGGGTAACCGGATCGGGCAAGACCGAATGCTATTTCGAGGCGATTGCCGAGGCGATCCGGATGGGCCGCCAGGTGCTGGTCCTGCTGCCCGAAATCGCGCTGACCCAGAACTTCCTGCGCCGGTTCGAAAGCCGCTTTGGCGTGCCCCCGGTGTTGTGGCATTCGAGCCTCAAGGCCAGCGAGCGGCGGCGCGCATGGCGTGCGATCGTCGAGGGCAATGCCCAAGTCGTGGTCGGCGCGCGCTCGGCCTTGTTCATGCCTTACGCCAAACTTGGGCTGATCGTGATCGACGAGGCACATGAGGTCTCGTTCAAACAGGACGACGGGGTGCGCTACAACGCGCGCGATGTCGCGGTGATCCGCGCCAAGTTCGAGCACGTGCCGGTGATCCTCGCCAGCGCCACCCCCGCGCTCGAATCGCTGCAGCTGGCCGAGGCCGGCGTCTATACCAAGGTCGATCTGCCCGCGCGGTTCGGCGGGGCCGAGCTTCCCAAAGTCAGCATCGTCGACTTGCGCGAGGAAGTGCCCGATCGCGGCCGCTGGCTTGCGCCGCGGCTGGTCGCTGAAATGCGCGAACGGCTTGAACGCGGAGAGCAGTCATTGCTGTTCCTTAACCGCCGCGGCTACGCCCCGCTGACCCTGTGCCGCCATTGCGGATATCGGTTCCAGTGCCCCAACTGCAGCGCCTGGCTGGTCGAGCACCGGCTATCGCGGCGGCTGGCCTGCCACCACTGCGGCCACCAAACCGGCACTCCGGAAGAATGCCCCGAGTGCCACACCCCCGATTGCCTGGTCGCCTGCGGCCCGGGGGTGGAGCGCATCGCTGACGAAGTGACCGAACTGATGCCCGAGGCGCGCGTGGCCGTGGTCACGTCTGACACGCTCAACAGCCCGGAAAAGATCAGCGCTTTCGTGCAGCAGGCCGAGGAAAAGCTGATCGACGTGATCGTCGGCACCCAGCTGGTGACCAAAGGCTATCACTTCCCCGACCTCACCCTGGTGGGCGTGGTCGATGCCGATCTGGGCCTCGAAGGCGGCGACTTGCGTGCGGCCGAGCGGACCTACCAGCAAGTCGCGCAAGTTGGCGGGCGTGCCGGGCGCGGCGACAAGCCGGGCGAAGTGCTGATCCAGACCCGCCATCCCGAAGCCGCCGTGATCGCCGCGCTCGCTGCCGGGGACCGCGACGCCTTCTACGCCGCCGAAGCCGAAGGCCGCCGCGATGCGGGTGCGCCGCCGTTCGGGCGCTGGGCCGCGATCATCGTGTCGAGCGAGGACGAAGCCGAGGCGCGTGATGCCGCCCGCGCGATTGGCGGCGTGCGACCGGACCTGCCCGACGTGCTGGTGCTGGGCCCGGCCCCCGCCCCGCTCTCGCTCTTGCGCGGGCGCTATCGCTACCGCCTGCTGATCAACGCGCGCCGTTCGGCACAAATCCAGGCGATCATCCGCGAATGGCTGGGGCCGCTGAGCTTCCCGCAAGGCGTGCGGGTTGCGGTGGATATCGATCCCTATTCGTTTGTTTAGACCCAAGTCCGTTCGTCATGAGCTTGTCGAAGGACCGCTTTCCACATCGGCGGCCTGATTTCGCCGCGCTGCGCCGCCCGAACCAGCAACAAGACGCCGGCCCCGGTCGCGACCAACATCGCCACCACGCTGGCTTCAAGCCCGAAGTCGCCGCCGGTCAGCCAATCCGGACCGACCCGCCGGGTGATGAGCAAGCCGAGCGGCGGTTCTCCGCCCGACACTGGAACAGAAAAGACCCAGCCTTGGGTGAAGTTCCATGCCGCATGGATGCCCATCGCGAGCCACAACCGGCGGGTAACGAGGTAGGCCGCGCCGAGCAGGATGCCTGCCTCCATCGCGATCGCAAAGGCGGCAAACAGGCTCGCGCCGGGGTTGGTCAGATGGGCCGCGCCGAACAGTAACGAGGTCAGCGCCAGTGCCGCCCAGGTGCCGAGCATGGCTTCAAGGTGGCGCAGCAGGGTGCCTCGAAACAGGATTTCCTCGAAGGTGCCGCTGGTCACCCCCATCGCCAGCATCGCCCACAAGGCGCCTTGCCCGCGCAGCCCCAGCACCTCAAACCCGCCGAGCAGCGCGACGATCCCGGTCATCCCGCTGAACAGAAGGAAGCCGAAGAACAGGCCAAGTCCGAGTTCCTGCCCGGCACCCGGCAGCGCAAGTTCGCGGTCCGGGCGGCGTTCGAGCCAATGCTGCAGCGCCTTCCAGGTGAGCACCAGCAAAACCGCCAAAACCACTCCGCCTGCTGCATAGGCAGCGCCATCCCCCTTGGCGATCAACCTGTGCGCAAGCTGCGTATAGCCGACGGCGACAACCGCGATCACCACGAATTCGATCACGAGGAGGCTAAGCGGAAAGGAGACGATCCGCCGGATCAGGCCCGGCTTGGCTTCGGGGGCAGTTGACGCCGGCAGCTGGTGTGTTACTTCATCCATACACCTTCATTGCGCAGTCCGGCGCGGCTGGCAACCTGAATTCTCAGTCAGCTCGCCGCGTAAGGCACGATCTCACCGGCAAACACCGCCTTGGCCTGGCCTTCGAGCCAGTTCATCGCTGCCGCCCACGGGCCGTGCCCATAGCTGATCCGCGCCACGCCCAGCGCTGCCAGTTCGGCGCGGGTGCCGCGGCCCGGACCCCAGAGGATGTTCACCGGCAAGGGCGAAGCGGCGCAGATCGCCCTGATTGTGGGATGATCGCCCAGGAACGGGACGAACAGTCCGCCCGCACCCGCTTTCGCATAGGCCTCGGCCCGGCTCAGCACCGCATCGATCAAGTGTTGCCCGTAGTTTTCCGGCTTGAGTCCGCGATAAACATCGCACCGCGCGTTGACGAACAGTCCGCTGCCAGCCGCCGCTGCGAATCGCTCGGCAGCTTCTGCGACTGGCAAAAGCGCGGTTTCGCCGGGCATCCGGTCTTCCATGTTGATGCCTGCCGCGCCCGCGGCAACGGCGAGCGCGGCAGACTTGCCCACTCCCTCAGCCGTCGCGCCGTAACCCGATTCCATGTCAAAAGTGATCGGGAGATCGACCGATTTGACGACGCTCTCCACTACATCTAGCGCGCGCTGCAGCGGAAAGCCCTCGCCATCAGCGAAGCCCTGCGATTCGGCGACCCCGAAGCTGCCGGTGGCGATCGCCTTGGCCCCGGCCCGGGCGACTGCTTTGGCGCTGCCCGCGTCCCAGATGTTGAACAGGACCAGCGGATCGCCGGGAACATGGAGCGCCTTGAACGCAGCAATACGGTCGGTCATTTTGCTTCCTTTTCGAGCAGCTTGCGCTTGATATCCAGACCCCAGGCGTATCCGCCCAGCCCGCCGCCGGTGCGGATCACGCGGTGGCACGGGATCAGCACCGAGACGTGGTTTGCGCCATTGGCCGATCCTGCCGCGCGCACCGCCTTGGGTTTGCCGACCGCCGCGGCGAGCTCGGCATAGGTCCGCGTCTCACCCTTGGGAATGCGCCGCAGTTCGCGCCACACCGCTTCCTGGAAGGCGGTGCCTTTGACGTCGATCGGGATATGCGCGAAATCGCCAGGCGCTTCGACCGCATCGATCACCTGGGCCAGCAGCGCAGAGAAATCTGCGCGCCCCTCGACCAGCTCGGCCATTGGAAAACGTGCCTCCAACGCTTCACGTCCTTCGTTGAACGACAGGCGGCAGACCCCCTTGTCGGTTGCGGCGACAAGCATCATGCCGAGCGATGTTTCAACCGAGGCCCAATTGATGGTCACCCCTTTGCCGCCCGCAGCCCACGCCGAAGGTGCCATGCCCAGTCTCCCCTGATTTGCTTCATAAAACCGCGACGGGCCCGAATAGCCTGCGGCATAGATTGCATCGGTCACGCTGCCCTCGGCGCTCAGCGCCTGCGCCGCCCGCTCAGCCATCAAGGCGCGGCCATAGGCCGACGGCGAAAGCCCGGTGGCGCGGGTGAACACCCGCTGGAAGTGTGCGGGCGAATAACCGGTCTCCTCGGCCAATGCCGCCAGCGCGAGTGGCTGCTCAGCCGCTTTGATTGCCGCAATCGCGCTCAATACCGCGCGCTCGTCGCGGCTGACATCGTCGGGCGAACAGCGCAGGCAGGCGCGCAGGCCTGCAGCGCGCGCTGCCGCGCCATTGGCAAAGAACCTTACGTTCTCACGCTTGGGATGCCGCGCCGGACAGCTCGGACGGCAGTAGATCCCGGTTGAAAGCACGCCCGAAACAAACCGGCCATCGAATGACCTGTCGCGCGCCAGTGCCGCGGTCCAGCATTCGTTATCGGCCAGCATCACGCCTGCTCCTCAAACCGGTCGATCCGCGCCGAAAAGCATCCGTGCGCGGCGTTGTGGGCATGGATATAGGCGATTACCGGATTGGCGAACAGGTCGCGAATTTTCGCGTCGGCCTCACCGGGCAAAGCCAGTCGCGCATCGCGCAGCATACCCTCGCCATCGAACCCGCGCAGCCCGAGCGGGCGTCCTTCGAATACCGGCGGCGCGGTGTCGACGAAGTTCCGAGCTGCCACGTCGCGGCGCACATATATCGCATAGCTGCTGCGGTACGGCGTATCGACATCATGGCTGGTGTGCTGGAGCAAGATCAGTTCGTCCCCTTCCGCAGCGTCTTCAAGACTGACCCGGCAGGGAAAGCCGCTGCTGGCATTGGCGACCACCCGCCTTGCGCTGCGGGCAGTAAGTTCGTCATCGCCCAACTTGAACAAGGGGGCGAAATTCTGCGGATCGAGCCCGCTAATCTGGTAGGTCATG
Organism: Sphingomonadaceae bacterium; assembly: GCA_025359685.1. Classification (GTDB taxonomy): domain Bacteria; phylum Pseudomonadota; class Alphaproteobacteria; order Sphingomonadales; family Sphingomonadaceae; genus Novosphingobium. Next base: position 15,716 of record JANYEY010000094.1, read on the forward strand.
GCAGGTCCTCTGGATTTGCGATGCCTCTGCCTAGCCCTGCCCGAAGGTGCTTGCGTCCCGCACCTTGCGGTCAAAGCAATTCGAGCAATCGCAGTGCCAAGGTCCAGGCATCGCCCGGCCAGCGCGCCGAGAGGTAGTTGCCGTCCTGCACCACGAACCCGGCTTTGGGGCTTTTCGATCCCGAATAGCGCGGGAGCAGCGGGCCGCGTTCGAACTTTCCGCCGGGCGTAATCCGCTGGCGCACTTCGTCCTCCACGCTGATCGGATAGGTGCGGTAATGGCTCGGCAGGGCCGAGTTGGTCAGCCGCACCGCAATCTCTTCCTGGATGTGGGTGAGCGCGGTGGTGCGCCGCCCTTTGAGCACACCTGCGCGGGCCAGCGGCAAAACTCCATGGCAGATCGCGCTGACCGGCTGGTTCGCGGCGAAAGCCTCGCGTGCCAGTCGCTGCACTTCCCCGCTTTCACAGTAAGGCTTCATCCCCGGAGCATGGCCACCGGGGAAATGCAGCGCGGCGAAGTCTTGTGCCCGCACGCTCGCCCAGGTCTGCGGCTGCTTATAGTGCGTCGCGGCGATCATCGCGGCATAGGCCGCCTCGCCCTCAAGCCGGCAGCGCAGCGATCCGGCGAGTAGTGGCAGCCCCTCGCCTGTCAGGGTGACCGGATCGCAGGTTGCGGGCTTGCCGGTGTCGGTGACAAAGCACACGTCATGCCCGGCCTCGCTCCACACTCGCCACGGCAGGGCGACTTCGGTGGGATCGAAATCGGTCTGCGGCAGGACAATCAGAATTTTGGCCAAGTCAGCCGCCCAACGCCTTGAACAGCATCAAGGTGCGTTCCTTGGCGAGATCGGCGCTTTCCGGATGCCAGTCCTTGCGCCGGTCCGAATTGAAGCCGTGCCCGGCCTCATAGATAAAGTGCTGCGCGGTCGGATGGTGCTTCTCGATCAGTTTTTCGACCGGTTCGATCGGCACCATCGAATCGAAGCGGCCAAAATGGGTGATCGTCGCGCATTTGGGCGGATCGTCGGCAAAGCGCGTCGCGATGTAACCGCCGTAATAACAGCTCGCCGCGGCGAGATCGTCCGAACGCTGCGCCATGCGCCACGCGACCGAGCCGCCGAAGCAATAGCCGGTAATGAACACCGGACCGCCGCGCTCTTTCATCCAGGCGATCACCCGCGCGGTATCGTCGATACCTTGGTCCCAGTCGTGCTCGCCCCGCGCGATCTGCACCGCGCGTTCCCAGTCCGCGCCGGAATAGCCCAGCTCGCAGCCGGGCTCCTGTCGGTCGAACAGGCCGGGGCTGATCACTTCATAGCCATCTGCCGCGTATTCATCGCACAGTTCGCGGATATGGTCGGTGACGCCGAAGATCTCCTGCACCAGCACCAGCCCGCCTTTTCGAACATTGGGCCGCTCGCCCATGGGCATGGCATGGTAGCACGGCATCGAGTGGCCGTCGGACATCGTCAGGTGAATGGTTTCGCCCATATTCGGCTGCCTCTCGTCGTGTCTTTCGGGAAGTTCCTTGCCCCACCTTGCATCGCAGCACAATCATGGCTATGCGCGCCCCCGTCCCCGGGGCCATCGTGTGGACCGCACGGCCATCGCCCCGTTAACGCACCCTATGTAAGGAAGCGACACGCGTGGAGAATTCCGGCGGCATTACCGCAAGTTTGCAAGGGCGTTACGCCTCTGCGCTGTATGAACTGGCGGCAGAGAACAAAGCCACCAGCGCTGTCGAGGGTGACCTTGAAAAGCTGGGCCAGGCCGTTGCCGCCTCGGGCGATCTCGCGGCACTGATTCGCAACCCGCGGCTGACCCGCGATAGCGCCCACGCAGCGATGATCGCGCTGGGCAAGCACCTCGGCCTTGCGCCGCTGACTCAGCAGTTCCTCGGCGTGCTGGCGGACAACCGCCGCCTGTCCAAGCTGCCGCAGATCGTCAGCGCCTTTGCCGGCATCGCCGCCGCCTCGCGCGGTGAAATAGCCGCAACCGTGACCAGCGCCCACCCGCTGGATGCCAAGCAGATTGCCGCCATCGCCGCCAAGTTGAAGGCGCGCGAGGGCAAGGACGTAAAACTTACCGCCACGGTCGACCCCGAGATTCTCGGCGGCCTGATCGTCCGGATCGGCTCGACCCAAATCGACAGCTCGATCCGCACCCGTTTGAACACCCTCGCTAACGCGATGAAAGGCTAGAAGATGGACATCCGCGCCGCAGAAATTTCAAAGGTCATCAAGGACCAGATCGCCAGCTTCGGCACCGAGGCGCAAGTCTCGGAAGTCGGCTCGGTGCTGTCGGTGGGTGACGGTATCGCCCGCATCCACGGGCTCGATCAGGTCCAGGCCGGTGAAATGGTCGAGTTCTCGAACGGGGTTAAGGGCATGGCGCTCAATCTCGAAGCCGACAATGTCGGTGTCGTGATCTTCGGCTCGGACGCCGAGATCAAGGAAGGCGACGTCGTCAAGCGGACCGGCACCATCGTCGACGTTCCGGTCGGCAAGGGCCTGCTCGGCCGCGTGGTCGATGCACTCGGCAACCCGATCGACGGCAAAGGCCCGATCGTCGCCGCCAGCCGTCAGCGCGTTGAAGTCAAGGCTCCGGGCATCATCCCGCGCCAGTCGGTGAATGAGCCGGTGCAGACCGGGCTCAAGGCAATCGACGCCCTCGTGCCCGTCGGCCGCGGCCAGCGCGAACTGATCATCGGTGACCGCCAGACCGGCAAGACCGCCGTCGCGATCGACACCTTCATCAACCAGAAGGAAGCCAACGCCGGCACCGACGACAAGAAGAAGCTTTACTGCATCTACGTCGCGGTCGGCCAGAAGCGCTCGACCGTGGCGCAGATCGTCCGCCAGCTCGAAGAAAACGGAGCGATGGAATATACCATCGTGGTTGCCGCAACCGCTTCGGAGCCCGCGCCGCTGCAGTACCTCGCACCTTACACTGGCGCGACCATGGGCGAGTTTTTCCGCGACAACGGCATGCACGCCGTGATCGTCTATGACGATCTGTCCAAGCAGGCCGTCGCTTACCGCCAGATGTCGCTGCTGCTGCGCCGCCCGCCGGGCCGCGAAGCTTACCCTGGCGACGTGTTCTATCTCCACAGCCGCCTGCTCGAACGCGCAGCCAAGATGAACGACAGCCAAGGCGGCGGTTCGCTGACCGCCTTGCCGATCATCGAAACCCAAGCGGGCGACGTTTCGGCCTACATTCCGACCAACGTGATCTCGATCACCGACGGCCAGATCTTCCTTGAAACCGGCCTGTTCTACCAAGGCGTGCGCCCGGCAATCAACGTCGGCCTGTCGGTTAGCCGCGTCGGCGGTGCCGCCCAGACCAAGGCGATGAAGAAGGTTTCGGGCTCGATCAAGCTGGAGCTAGCGCAGTACCGCGAGATGGCAGCGTTCGCGCAGTTCGGCTCGGACCTCGATGCCTCGACCCAGAAGCTGCTCAACCGCGGCGCGCGGCTGACCGAACTGCTCAAGCAGGCCCAGTTCAGCCCGCTGTCGTTTGAAGAGCAGACCGTATCGATTTTCGCCGGGACCAACGGCTTCCTCGACAGCATCCCGACCGGCGATGTGACGCGTTACGAAGCGGAGATGCTCCACTTTATGAACGAGAATCACGCCGACGTGCTGAAGATGATCCGTGACACCCGCGACTTCGGCGACGACGCCAAGAAGGCCACGGTTGCCGCACTTGACGCTTTCGCGAAGCAGTTCGCCTGATCCACTTGAAGGGGTAAGGCTTAATGGCCTCGCTGAAAGAACTCAAAGGGCGGATCAACTCGGTCAAATCGACCCAGAAGATCACCAAGGCCAAGCAGATGGTCGCCGCCGCCAAGCTGCGCAAGGCGCAGGCCAATGCCGAAGCGGCGCGGCCCTATGCCGCGCGCTTTGCTGCGGTGATGGCCAGCCTTGCGGGCAAGGTCACCGGCTCCAGCGCACCGCTGCTGCTGGCGGGTAACGGCAAGGATCAGGTCCATCTGATGGTCGTGGCCAACTCGGATAAGGGCCTTGCGGGCGCGTTTAACGCCAACATCGTCAAGGCCGCATTGGTCGAAGCGCGCAGCCTTGAAGCTGCAGGCAAGACCGTGCTGTTCTATCTGATCGGCCGCAAGGGCCGCGCGGTGATCCGCCGCGCTTACCCCAAAGCGATCCTCGCTTCGTTTGACACCACGCAGGTGCGCGAACCGGGCTATGCCGAGGCAACCGCCATCGCGAACGAACTGCTCGCACTGTTCGAAGCCGGTAAGTTCGACGTGGCGCACCTGTTCTATTCGCGCTTCCGCAGCGCATTGGTACAGGAACCGACCCAGCAGCAGATCATCCCAATTCCCGCCCCCAAGGTGGATGCAGCCGCGAGCGCCAGTGCAGTGGTGGAATACGAACCGGAAGAGGAAGCGATCCTCGCCGACCTGCTGCCGCGCTACCTCAAGACCCAGCTGTTTGGCGCATTGCTCGAAAACCAGGCATCGGAACAAGGCGCTTCGATGACCGCGATGGACAACGCAACGCGCAATGCGGGCGATCTGATCCAGAAGCTGACCATCCAGTACAACCGCAGCCGCCAGGCCGCGATCACCACCGAACTTATCGAAATCATCGCGGGCGCCGAAGCGCTTTAGCGACATCAACAACGCGGGCGCCGAAGCGCTCTAAGACTTTCTAGGCAAGGAAACGAAAATGGCCACCGCCACCAAGACCAAGGCAGCCCCGAAGGCCGCTACCCCCGCAGGAACCGGCAAGATCAGCCAGGTCATCGGCGCCGTCGTCGACGTGCGTTTCGACGGCGACCTGCCGGCGATCCTCTCGGCGCTCGAAACCGACAATAACGGCAACCGGCTGGTGCTTGAAGTTGCGCAGCACCTGGGTGAAAACACCGTCCGCACGATCGCCATGGACGCGACCGACGGATTGACCCGCGGCCAGCCCGTTACCGCCACCGGCGCGCAGATCTCGGTCCCGGTTGGCCCGATGACGCTGGGCCGGATCATGAACGTGATCGGCGAGCCAATCGACGAGCAGGGCCCGGTGAACGCCCCCAAGCGCAATCCGATCCATGCCGAAGCTCCGCCATTTGTCGACCAGTCGACCGAAGCGGCGATCCTCGTCACCGGCATCAAGGTCATCGACCTGCTCGCGCCCTATGCGCGCGGTGGCAAGATCGGTCTGTTCGGCGGCGCCGGCGTGGGCAAGACCGTGCTGATCCAGGAATTGATCAACAACATCGCCAAGGGCCACGGCGGCGTTTCGGTGTTCGCCGGCGTGGGTGAACGCACCCGCGAAGGCAACGATCTCTACCACGAATTCCTCGACGCCGGCGTTATCGCCAAGGACAAGGACGGCAACCCGACCCCTGAAGGTTCGAAGGTCGCGCTGGTGTTCGGCCAGATGAACGAGCCTCCGGGTGCGCGTGCCCGCGTGGCGCTGTCGGGCCTGACCATGGCCGAATATTTCCGCGACGAAGAAGGCCAGGACGTGCTGTTCTTCGTCGACAACATCTTCCGCTTTACGCAAGCCGGTTCGGAAGTGTCGGCGCTGCTCGGCCGTATTCCTTCGGCAGTGGGCTATCAGCCGACGCTGGCGACTGACATGGGCCAGCTGCAGGAACGCATCACTTCGACCAACAAGGGCTCGATCACCTCGGTCCAGGCGATCTACGTGCCGGCCGACGATCTTACCGATCCTGCGCCTGCCGCCTCGTTCGCCCACTTGGACGCGACCACCACGCTTAACCGCGCAATCTCCGAACTCGGCATCTACCCGGCGGTGGATCCGCTCGATTCGACCAGCCGCGTGCTGACCCCCGCCGTCGTCGGGCAGGAGCACTACGACACCGCCCGCCGCGTTCAGGAAACCCTGCAGAAGTACAAGTCGCTGCAGGACATCATCGCGATCCTGGGCATGGACGAGCTGTCGGAAGAAGATAAGTTGACCGTCGCCCGCGCCCGCAAGATCCAGCGCTTCCTGTCGCAGCCGTTCCACGTCGCCGAAGTGTTCACCAACATTCCGGGCAAGTTCGTCCAGGTGGAAGACACCGTGAAGAGCTTCAAAGCAGTGGTCGACGGTGAATACGATCACCTGCCCGAGAGCGCCTTCTACATGGTCGGCGGGATCGACGAAGCGGTCGCCAAGGCCAAGAAGATGGCTGAAGAGGCGTAAGGCAGGTGCTTCACTTCGAACTCGTCACCCCGGCCCGCCTCGTCCGCTCGGAAGAGGTCTACATGGTCACCGTGCCCGGCACCGAGGGTGACTTCGGTGTGCTTGAAGGCCACGCCCCGTTCATGACGACGATGCGCGATGGCGTGCTGCGGGTCTACAAGACCGACGGCGCTGAACCCGAACAGGTCACGATCAAGGGCGGGTTCGCGGAGGTGAGCAGCACCGGGCTAAGCGTCCTCGCGGAAAGCGTCGAGGGCTAAGCCTAGCATGCCTTTGCGATGAATAGGGGCGGTCCAGCGGGCCGCCCTTATTCATTCTGCCGGAACGGCGGTGTTGCGGGCGGCGAGCAACTTTTCGGGCAGTTCGAGCAGCCAGCGCACCAGCGGCTTGAGCCGGTGCTTTTGCAGTTCGAAGACCTGCGCCACCACCAGCACGATGCCCCAAGTCGCGGCGAACACGCTCCACGATCCCAACAAGGGTATGCCCAGACCGATCAGCACGGCGCCCGCCAGCAGCATCGCCGGTTGGTGCAATAGATACAGCGTGAATGACCGCGCGGTCAGCCATTTGACCGGCGCCGCCACCGGTCGCAGGACTTTTTCAAGCCACGGGGCGAGCGCCGCCGCGCCGATGAAGTGGCCCGCCATCGAGAGCCCCAGGAGCGTATCGGTCAGCACATAGCGCGACCAGCTGAGGCCGTCGCGCCACGCCTCCTGCCCCATCACGCTTGCCAGCCATTCGCCGGCTTGGCGGGTCCAGCCTTGGCTATCATCGAAAAAGAGCACCACTGCGGGCTGAAGGAACAGCGCCAGGCCCAGCACCGGGCCGACCTTGTACGTCTGGCTCCAGCGATAGACGCCCCAGCCCAGCGCCCAGATCGGGAACAGCAGCAGGACCTTGTACCCCGCGATCAGACAGGCCAGCGCGGTGAGCATCACCCGCACCCAGCCGCGAAAATAGAACAGCCCGGCAAAGATCATGTAGTACCAGAACTCATAGGCGATCGACCAATAAGGTGTGTTCGAGAACATCTGCGCGGACACGCTCCAGCTTTCATTGAGGAACAGCGAACCCAGCACAAGCCGCACCAGCGCGGAGCCATCGGTGATCAGGCCATCGTAAAGCTGCGGCACCAGCGCCTGCCCGATCCGGTCGAACAGCAGTGTGGCAAGCAGGCACGGCACCGCGACCGAGTAGATGCGCGTAAGGCGGCTGATGAGGTAGGCTTTGGGCGTCCTTTCGCGCGTCTCAGCGGCAAAGGCGATGACGAAGCCGGACAAGACAAAGAACACCACGACTGCCTCATGCCCGAACATATTCCACGCCGCGCGGTGCCCGCCGAGCAGGGCAAATCCATTGAGGTGGAATAGCACGACTTCGCTCGCAGCGAGCAGGCGCAGCAGTTCCAGATACAGCGACAAGCCGGGCGCAATGCCCGCCACCGGCGCGTCGTTCATGGCAAGTTCGGCATTCCCCATCGCGGAATGGATAGCGCCGAGGGGTAAATTTAAAGTTGGACCTCGCCCCGCACGCAGGTCACGCAATCGCCGCCAACGTGGATATCGTCAACATCGAAGCGGATGTCGATCCAGCCATCGCGGCCAAGCTGACGCCCCTGGCTGGCGCGGTAGGCATCGCCGCTCCCGACTTGCCCTTCGGCCAGGCGGTAGGCGGCGACCGCGCCGTTGCCGCTGCCGCAAACCGGGTCTTCCGGGATGCCATCGCCCGGAGCGAAGCTGCGGACCACGACCCGGTCCCCGTCGGCGGCGAACAATGTGGCGCCCGTCAGACCATATTGCTCGTAATAGGCAGTGAGCCGCGCGGGGTCATGCTGGAGATTCTCCAAAGCAGCAATTTCGGTCAGTTCGGCGATCAGCCACACCGGCCCGACGTCGACCGCCTTGGCACCGCCACGCAGCGCAGCCCCGCCGATCCACGCGATGGCCTCTTCAGGATCCGGCGCATCGGCGACTGCGTAGCGCGGCAAGCGGAACGACAGCGCGCCTTCACCCACCGTCAGCTCGACCAGCCCGACCGCGCACTGCTGGACCAGCTGGCCGTCATGCGGTGCGGCAATCCCGGCTTCGATCACGGCATGGGCAGTGCCCAGCGTCGGATGCCCGGCAAACGGCAGTTCGGCCTTGGGGGTAAAGATCCGCACGCGGTAGTCGGCTGCCGGATCGCTCGGCGGAAGCACAAAGGTCGTCTCGCTAAGGTTGGTCCAGTTGGCGAAGGACTGCATCTCCGCGTCCGACAGCCCTTCGCCGTCGAGCACCACCGCCACCGGGTTGCCTTTGAACGGCACCGCGGTGAACACATCGACCTGGCTGAATTTCCGCGTTCGCAATGCTTTTACTCCACCTGATCACGCGGCGGCACCACCGGGCGATAATTCCACCGCATTGCCTCGCTGCCATCGAGCTTGGAAATCTCGGCCATCAGCAGCTTGCCCTGCCGCCAATAGCGAATGCGTTGCGGATAATCGTGCGCGGGATTGGCAAATTCGATCGCCTCGGCGCTAATCAGCACCAGAGGGAATTCGACTGCTGGCTTGCCATCTTCCTGCACCACATAGGCCAGCGAGCCGTCCTTGCGAGTGACGATCCGGGTAACTTCCCAGCTCTTGAGTTCAGGGCCGAAACCGCTCCGCGCCAGCCCCAGCATCACGCCGCCGCGCGGGTCGGTCCACAATTCGTCGGACCAGCTTGCCCCGTCCTCCATCGCCCAGGTACCCGCCAGCCAAGCCGGAAGGTTTGGCTCCGCCAAGGTCTGCGCCGGGAGCGGCGCGGCCATCAACAAGGCGATCAGCAGGAACTTCTTCATGGCTGCTTGGGTATGTTTCCAGAGGTGAACGGCGCCTTTAGCCGGGGCGCGCGGTTGTGGGAAGGTGGCGAAGCGGTTGGCAGGCTCGTGCGAAAGCGCCCAGCGCATTAGGAAATCCTCAAAGTTTAGTGGTTATTCACCATTCCGATAAGCCAAGGGGAAGGCATGTTCAGGCATGGTCATCCCACATTATCAGAGGTTTGGACACGATGAGCGCTTTCGGTCGACGCAATGGTGCAGGCGGTATGGCGCCGGGCGCGCGCCCGCAATTCGGTGTTGCCCGGCCAATGAAGGGTGGCAGCGAATCAGCGAAATCGTCCTCTCAGGCCCCGCTTGGCGGCGAGCAATTCCCGCCGCTTCCAGGTGAAGATTCGGCAGCCGCGCTGCCGCCGATGGACATGGGCATGGGCATGCAGGGTCAGAAGGCGGACGCGATGACGCGCTTGGCTGACCGCGTGAACGGGATCCATGAAAACCAGTACCAGGCCGAAGGCTTCGAAGCCTCGGTGCACAAGATCAAGGAACAGGTGCTGCCGCGCCTGCTCGAACGGGTCGATCCCGAAGCTGCGGCAACGCTGTCGAAGGACGAATTGTCCGAAGAATTCCGTCCGATCATCATCGAGGTGCTCGCTGAGCTGAAGGTCACGCTTAACCGCCGCGAACAGTTCGCGCTGGAAAAGGTGTTGATCGATGAGCTGCTCGGTTTCGGGCCGCTCGAAGAACTGCTCAACGATCCAGACATTTCGGATATCATGGTCAACGGGCCCGACCAGACCTACATTGAAAAGAAGGGCAAGCTGACGCTCGCTCCGATCCGGTTCCGCGACGAAAGCCATCTGTTCCAGATCGCCCAGCGGATCGTCAACCAGGTCGGTCGCCGCGTCGACCAGACCACCCCGCTGGCTGACGCCCGTCTCAAGGACGGCAGCCGCGTCAACGTTATCGTGCCCCCGCTCTCGCTGCGCGGCACCGCCATCTCGATTCGTAAGTTTTCCGAGAAGCCGATCACCATCGACATGCTCAAGGACTTCGGCTCGATGAGCGAAAAGATGGCGACTGCGCTGAAGATCGCCGGCGCCTGCCGGATGAATGTGGTCATCTCGGGCGGTACCGGTTCGGGCAAAACGACCATGCTCAATGCCCTGTCGAAGATGATCGACCCGGGCGAGCGCGTGCTGACGATCGAAGATGCGGCCGAACTTCGCCTGCAGCAGCCGCACTGGCTGCCGCTCGAAACGCGCCCCCCGAACCTTGAAGGCCAGGGCGCGATCACCATTGGCGATTTGGTCAAGAACGCGCTGCGTATGCGTCCTGACCGGATCATCCTGGGCGAAATTCGTGGCGCGGAAGCGTTCGATCTGCTCGCCGCGATGAACACCGGCCACGATGGCTCGATGTGCACGCTCCACGCCAATTCCCCGCGCGAATGCCTCGGCCGTATGGAAAACATGATCCTGATGGGCGACATCAAGATTCCCAAGGAAGCCATCAGCCGTCAGATCGCCGAATCAGTTGATATCATCGTCCAGGTCAAGCGCCTGCGCGACGGTTCGCGCCGCACCACCGAGATCACCGAAGTGATCGGGATGGAAGGCGACGTGATCGTCACCCAGTCGCTGTTCAAGTTCGAATATCTCGACGAAAGCGAAGACGGCAAGATCATCGGCGAATTCCGCCCCTCGGGCCTGCGCCCCTACACGCTGGAAAAAGCGCGGCAGTTCGGGTTCGACCAGGCTTATCTAGAGGCGTGCCTCTAGGCGCTAACCGCCTTGCAGCCACACCTTCAGTGCGGCACCGAGCAGGAACAGCGTCGCAAAACTCGACCAGAATGAGATGTCGCGCCACGGCAGTAGTGGAACCGCGTCCGGATCGCTGCGCTCCTTGCGGCGGCGTTCTGCGAGCCAGCCGGTAATCGTGAGCGTGAGCGCTATCAGCCCCGGGAGCAGCAGATAGCGCACCCAGTCTTCGTCCCACGCATTCCCGATCGCCGCTTGCCAGTCCATCCCTGCGCGTTAGAGCCGGGATATGCGCCAAGTCCAGCCCGCACCGCCTGTGCAGCAGCCTATGCTTGCGCTGGGGCTGCGCCTGCTGGCGGTAGCGGTGCTTTCCACGCTGATCATGCTGGTCAAATACACCGCCGGCACCGGGGTACATTTTGTGGAAATCCTGTTCTGGCGGCAGGTGCCCTCGATTGTGCTGATCCTCGGCTGGCTGGCGCTGCGCGGAGAGGTTTCGCGTCTCAAGACCAAACGGCTCGGCAGCCATGCGCGCCGCGCGATGCTGGGGCTGACCGGCATGTTCTTCACCTTCGGCGCGCCGCTGCTGCTGCCGCTCGCGGTCAGCACTACGCTGGGCTTCACCACGCCGATCTTCGCGGTAATTCTCTCCGCGTTGCTGCTGCGCGAAAAAGTCGGCCCGGTGCGCTGGCTCGCGGTGGCGCTGGGGTTTGCCGGGGTGGTGATCATCGCCCAGCCCGGCCATGTCCTGATCCCGCCGCTCGGCGCCGCGGTCGGGCTGGGCGCCGGGTTCATGGTCGCGCTGATCTCAATTCAGGTGCGTGACCTAGGCCGAACCGACGAAGCGCTGTCGATCGTGTTCTGGTTCGCCGCGCTGTCTTCCCCCATCCTGCTGGCAGCACTGCCCTTTACCTATACGCAGCATACCGGCTGGCAGTGGTTCCTGCTGATTGCCGGAGGTGTGCTGGGCTGCGTCGGCCAGCTGCTGCTCACCGCGTCGCTCCGCTATGGGCAGGTCGCCAGCGTGGTCGTGATGGATTATTCCGCACTAGTCTGGGCGACGCTGTATGGCTGGCTGGTGTGGAACGAACTGTCGCCCGCCGCCACCTGGTGGGGGGCACCTGCGATCATCGCCGCAGGCGGCGTGATCGCTTGGCGCGAACAGCGCCTCCACCGCCGCGTGCCGCCGGCTGCGGCCAGCAGTGGCGAATAGACGCCGGTCCACAATCAGCGCAGCAGCCTGCAACACGGTCAAGGGCTTAGGCAAGGACATCGAGTCAGTTGGCGCAGCGGGTGATCGCGCGGTTCACTGAGCTTTGGCGGCGCTCCGTGCACGGCGCTCGCGCAGGATCAGCCAGCTGAGCAGCCCGACCGGTCCAGCCATAAAGGTTGCGAACAGGACCGGCAGCTGGATCCAGCGCCCGAAGCCCTTGTTGTCGGCGTCGCTGGCAATCCACATGCCGGTGAACAGATCGAACGCGAGATAGTGTGTCCAACCGATGACCACGCCGCCATCGCTGGCAAACAGCGCGCGCACGCCAGCAATTGAACCGAAGCCCGGTTCCCCGGCACCCGCCACGCGCACTGGATCGACCGCGCCGCTGAGGAACAGGGCGAAGCACACCGTGTAAGTCAGGCATAGCAGCGCGACCCCCAGGTACATGATCAGGCTGCGCACCGCAGGTTTGCGCGGGGCGGCGGCGAGCAGCAGCCAGCCAATGATGGCGAGCAGGTTTGTCGCGCTGAACAGAAACGGCCACATGTCAGAGCGCAGCCTGTTCGGCCACCGGCACATGCGGCGGAACAGCCTTGGCCCGCTGCCACAGAGTCCAGCGCATCAAAACCACCATGGCGAGGGCGAAAGCCATCAGCCCGTCGGTAACCAGCAGCGCCTCGGGCGGGAGCTGCCCACCTGCGCCGGGCCCGGCGGCCGTGCCGGTCTCGAACGAAATCGCACGCCGCGCGGCGAGGATCGCAAACACGAACAGCAGCGCGGCGGGGGACTGGCGGATCAGCAAGCCGCCGGTCTGCGGATCGCGATCGAGGTGCATCAGCTGCCCGCGCTTGATCCCGGCCATCGCGCCGATTAGCGCGGCGAACAGGACAATCAGCCAGCCGATCGGACTTGGCGGAAAGTTGATCAGGAAAAACCCGACCGCCACAGCGAGGATCGCGGGTACCAGCCACAAGCGGCCGACATTGAACGGGCGCGGCTTGTTTAGGTTACGAAATCGCAGTGCGAACACGACCGCAATCACCACGATCGGCAATATGGTCGGCAGCAGTTTCGGATCCATGCTCGTGTCCCCCTATGCGCCGCTATCGCCCTTCCACGCCAGCACCGGCTTGCGCGCTGCCTGCGTTTCATCGAGCCGGCGGCGCGGCGCGAAGTGCGGCGCGCTCTTGAGGCTGGTATCACCCGCCTTGGCCCGTTGCGCAAGGCTGCGCATCGAGCCGATAAAGCGATCAAGCCCGGCCTTGCTTTCGGTTTCGGTCGGTTCGATCAGCATCGCGCCGTGGACCACCAGTGGGAAATAGACCGTCATCGGGTGGAAGCCCTCATCGATCAGCCCTTTGGCGATGTCGAGCGTCGAGAAGCCTTCGGGCAGGCTGTCGTCGCTGAACAGCGCCTCGTGCATGCACGGGCCTGCTTTGCCGAACGGCGCGTCGAGCTCGCCATCAAGGCTGCGCAGCACGTAGTTGGCATTTAGCACCGCGTCCTCGGCAACCTGGCGCAGGCCATCCGCGCCGTGGCTGAGGATATAGGTCAGCGCGCGGGTGAACATGCCCATCTGGCCGTGGAAGGCTGCCATCCGGCCAAAGCTGTGCGGTTGGCGCGCGCCAGCGGTCTCTTCGTCGACCAAGGTCAGGTGGCCGTCCTCGAACAATTCGGTGAACGGGATCGGACCGTATGGGCACAGCGCCTTGGACAGCACCACCGGCCCCGAACCCGGACCGCCGCCGCCGTGCGGGGTGGAAAAGGTCTTGTGCAGGTTGATGTGCATCGCATCGACGCCCAGGTCGCCCGGGCGGACCTTGCCGACAATCGCGTTGAAGTTCGCGCCGTCGCAATAGACATAGCCGCCTGCAGCGTGGACCGCGTCGGAGATCGCCTTCATGTCACGCTCGAACAGCCCGCAGGTGTTGGGGTTGGTGATCATCAGCCCCGCCACATCGGGGCCGAGCCGCGCCTTGAGAGCTTCGAGATCGACCCGCCCGTCGGCATTGGCGGGAATGTTCTCGATACTGAATCCGGCGAACGCGGCGGTGGCGGGATTGGTGCCGTGCGCAGATTCGGGGACGAGCATCACGGTGCGGTCTTCGCCGCGCGCCTCGATTGCGGACTTGATGCACAGCACCCCGCACAGCTCGCCATGCGCACCGGCCTTCGGGGTCATCGCCACGCCGTGCATGCCGGTCAGCGTGATCAGCCAATGGGCGAGCTCGTTGATGACCTTGAGCGCGCCCTGCACCGTCTGGACCGGCTGGAGCGGGTGGACGTCGGCAAAGCCGGGCATCCGCGCGACCTTTTCGTTGAGGCGCGGGTTGTGCTTCATCGTGCACGAGCCAAGCGGGAACGGCCCGAGGTCGATCGCATAGTTCTGGCGGCTGAGCCGGGTGTAATGGCGCACGGTCTCAGGCTCGGTCAGCCCGGGCAGCGCCGGCGCGGCCTTGCGAAGGAAGCCCGACAGCGCGGGCAACGGCTCAAGCTCGGGCTCGTCGATGTCCACCCCGGTTGCATCGAACCGGCCGAGCTCGAAGATCAGCGCTTCCTCAAGCATCAGCGCGCGGTCACCGCTGTTGGTCAGGCGCGGGGCGTCTTCGTGCGCGGGATGCTGCGCGGGGCCCATCTCGGGGCGGCAACCGGCGGGGTTCACGGCGGTCATGCCAGCACTCCTTCAAGGGCCACGGCGAAGGCCTCGATGTCCTCCGCAGTGGTGCATTCGGTGGCGGTAACGAGCAGGCCATTCGCCAGATTCGCCACACCCGGGAACAGCCGCCCGAGCGAAACCCCGGCCAGAATCCGCTGATCGGCCAGCTCGCGCACCACCTCACGCGCGTCGCGCGGCAGGATCAGGGTGAACTCGTTGAAGTAGCTGGTGTTGAGCAGTGACACGCCAGGTACCGCGGCCAGGCGCTTCGCCGTCTGCTGCGCCTTGGCGTGGTTGACCCTGGCCAATTTCGCCAGACCGGTGCCGCCGAGGAGGGTCATGTGAACGCTGAAAGCCAGCGCGCAAAGTCCTGCATTGGTGCAGATATTGCTGGTCGCCTTCTCGCGCCGGATGTGCTGCTCGCGGGTCGAGAGAGTGAGCACGAAACCGCGCTTGCCCTCGGCATCCACCGTCTCACCGCACAAGCGCCCCGGCATCTGCCGCACGAACTTTTCGCGGCAACCAAACAGGCCGAGGTAAGGCCCGCCGAATTGCAGCCCGACGCCGAGCGACTGGCCTTCTCCGACCACGATGTCCGCGCCGAGATTTCCTGGCGCCTCGAGCAGACCCAGCGCCACCGGCTCGGTCACCACCACTACCAGCAGCGCGCCCTTGGCATGCGCGGCATCAGCGATGGCCGCGAGGTCAGGAATGCGGCCAAGCACGTCGGGGTACTGGACCACGACGCACGAGGTAGTGTCGTCGATCCCCGAGATCAGGCCATCGGGGCTGGGTTCACCAACCAGCCTGGGCGGCTGCGCATCGATCGAATCGCCGGTGAACTTGGCCATGGTCGTGATTGTTGCGGCGTAATGCGGGTGGAGCCCGCGCGAGAGCACCGCGCGGCTGCGCTTGGTCACGCGTCCGGCCATCGCCACGGCTTCCCAGCACGCGGTCGAGCCGTCGTACATCGAGGCATTCGCGATTTCGACCCCGAACAGCCGTGCGACCTGGGTCTGGAATTCGAACAGCACCTGCAGCGTGCCCTGCGCGATTTCCGGCTGGTACGGCGTGTAGGCCGTCAGGAATTCGCCGCGCTGGATCAGGTGATCGACCGATGCCGGGATGTGATGCTTGTAAGCCCCCGCGCCAAGGAAGAACGGCACTGACCCCGCGCTGATATTCTGGGCTGCAAGCGCGCCCATATGCCGCTCAACCGCCATTTCGCTGGCATGCATCGGCAGGTCGGCGATCGGCCCGGACAGGTGGGCTTCGGCGGGAACATCGACGAACAGGTCATCGATGGTGGCAGCGCCGATAACGCCGAGCATTTCGGTGCGGTTGGCAGGGGTCAGAGGAAGGTAGCGCATCGTGCTTACAGCCCCGCCACGTATTCGTCGTAAGCCGCGCGGTCCATCAGGCCGCCAAGCTCGCTGGTGTTGCTCAGTGTCAGTCGGAACAGCCAGCCGCCGCTTTCGGGATCGGTGTTGACCAGTTCGGGCTCGCCTTCGAGCGCCGCGTTGGCTTCGGTGACCGTGCCCGAGACCGGCGCGTAAACGTCCGAAGCAGCCTTGACGCTATCGACGACGCACGGCGCGTCGCCCTTCTTCAGCGTCGCGCCGGGTTCGGGCAGTTCGACGAAGGTGATGTCGCCAAGTTGGCCTTGCGCATAGTCGGTGATGCCGACGGTGCCGGTGTCGCCATCGACGTCGATCCATTCGTGGTCCTGGGTGTAATAGAGCGGCATGGGTGAGGCTCCTCAGCGGTGATAACGGTGGGGGACAAAAGGCAGCGAGGTGACGGTCGCGGCAAGGCGCTTGCCGCGGACCTCGATCTCAAGCGCGGTGCCAGGGGCGGCCTGGGCAAGTGCTACGTAGGCGGCGGCAATCGGCTTCTCGAGGCTCGGTGAGAAACCACCTGAAGTGAGCACGCCAACCTTCTCGCTGCCCGCGAAAACTTCGGCGCATTCGCGTGCGGCCTGACGGCCTTCCAGCGTCAGGCCAACCCATTTGCGCGGCGCTCCCTCGGCCAGTTCGCTCAGCACGCGGTCCGCGCCGAGAAACTCGCCTTCACTGCGGCGGCGCTTGTTGATGGCGAAGTTCAGGCCTGCCTCGATCGGGCTGGTGCCTGGCCCAAGGTCGTGCCCGTACAGTGGCAACCCAGCCTCAAGCCGCAAGGAATCGCGCGCGCCCAGGCCAATCGGTTTCACTTCAGGTTCGCCGCACAAAAGCTCGGCAATCAGCTCGGCAGCGTCGGCGGGCAGCGAGATCTCGAACCCGTCTTCACCGGTATAGCCCGAGCGGCTGATCGAGACTTCCGCCCCGCCCAGCATGAACTTGCCAAAGCGCATGAAGGTCAGCGCCGAAAGCGGCCATTCCCCGCTGACGTGCCGTTCCAGTGCCGCAAAAGCTTCAGGCCCCTGCAGCGCCAGCAGCGCGCGGTCATCGAGGTGGTTGAGCGTGACCTCGTCGGGCAGGTGTTCGCGCAAGTGGGCGATATCGTCCCATTTGGTCGCGCCGTTGACCACCACATAAAGGCTGTCCGGCCAGCGCGAGACCATCAGATCGTCAAGAATGCCGCCATCCTCGTCCAGCAGCAGCGAATAGCGCTGCATGCCCAGCTTCAGCGTCGACAGATCGATCGGCAGCAGCGCCTCGACCGCGGCGTCCACGCCGTCGCCCGACAGTTGCAGCTGGCCCATGTGCGATACGTCGAACAACCCGGCATGTTCGCGGGTCCACAAATGTTCGGCGATGATGCCTTCATACTGGACCGGCATGTGATAGCCGGCGAATTCAACCATCCGGCCGCCCTTGGCCCGGTGCCACGCATCGAGCGGCAGCGCTTCAATTTCCAGTTCTTCGAATTGATCTTCAAGCTCGGACACAGGACAGGGCTCCGCACAGGACAAAAATGTCTCGTGCCCCCTCTGTCACGGAAACCTGAGAGCTTTCCCCTGTCTGTTGGGACAGGGTTACCCCTTCGGCGGCCCCCGCGCTTTGTTGCGGGAACACTTTCCAGAGCGTCGCTATCGACCCACGCGGTCCGTTTGCCTGAGAGATTCCGGGGCGGTTGCTCCTTCGGCGCCCAGTTCTTCGTCCTTTTGGGACGAATCACCAGAGCTCTCCCGCGCGATCAGCGACATCGGCGGGATGGCTGCGCAGCGCAGTTAAGTCAATGCCGTGCGCGGCGGATTACCCCGCCCGACTGGCCGCGCGTAGGATTGCGTCGTGTTCGAACACGAAGCGCCCGGCCATCTTCTCGCGCGTCAGGCCGATGATCGCGCGCGCAACCACATCGGCCTTGATCGAGCGGTACTTGGCGTATTCTCCGTGCAGCGCGAGATCGACCAGCGGGCTGACGATCATGCCGAGCCGTTCAGCCGGGCGCAATTCCTCGCGGTGTCCGCGCAGCAGGCCGGGACGGATCAGGTCGAGCCGCGGCACGCCGACCTTGCCGAGCTTCTGTTCGACTTCGCCCTTCACGCGCAGGTACAAATTTTTCGCTGCCGGATCGGCTCCGACCGAGGAAATTGCGATCATCTGGCGCATTCCGGCGGCCTTGGCGGCGCGGGCGCAGGCGAGGACCAGCTCTTCATCGACCGCACGGAACGCAGCCTCGTCCTTGCCCGCCTTCTTCCAGGTGGTGCCCAGCGCGGAGACCAGCACATCGGCATTGGTCGCGGCGATCGCATCGCCCCAGTTGGCGGGCTCGGCCAGCAGCACTTCCATCCGCGCACCCGGCGGGAGGGTGAGCTCGCGCCGCGCCACTGCGACGATCCTGAGGTCGGCCCGGCCAACTGCCAGACGGATCAGGCTGGTCCCGATCATCCCCGACGCACCAACCAGCGCGATCCGCGTGACCTTAGACATTGCGCAGATCCTCGGGCGTTTCGCCGTATATCCGCTGGTGCGCCGCGATGGCGTAGCGATCGGTCATCCCGGCGATGAAATCGGCGATGTGGCGGCTGCACGCTGGTTCTTCGTAGGGCGTGCGCGCGGCCCAGTTCGATTCCATCAGTTCAGGGTCTTGCGCGTAGGCGGCGTAAAGTTCGGCCGTCACTGCCCGGGCCCGGCCTGCAGTCAACAGCTGCTGCGGATGGTGGTAAAGCATATCGTACATGAACTTCTTCAGGGCGCGCTCCTGCTCGGCCATGCCCGCAGAAAACCCGGCGCTGGCCCGGCCTGCTCCGCGAACATCGGCGACCGAAGCGAAGTCTTTCACCCGCACCGAAGTTTCGCCGATCACATCGTTGACCATCAAGCCGATCTGTCCGCGAACCAGTTCGCGCAGCCGCCGGTCCTGCGGCGCATCGGGAAATTTGCGCTCGATCGCGCGCCATTGGTCGGCAACGAAATCGAGGCTGAGCAATTGGTCGAGCTGCAGGAACCCGGCGCGCAGCCCGTCGTCGATATCGTGGTTGTCATAGGCAATATCGTCGGCAATCGCCGCGACCTGCGCCTCAAGACTGGGCCAGGCCTGGAGGTCGAGCGGATAGGCCGCATCGAGCTCCGCCAGCGCCCACGGCACCATGCCAAGCGGGCCGTTGTGCTTGGCCAGGCCTTCAAGGACCTCCCAGCTGAGGTTGAGCCCGTCATGCTCGCAATAGGGGCTTTCCAGCCGCATCAGCACGCGCAAGCAGTGCGCGTTGTGATCGAACCCGCCCCACTTCAGCAGCGCATTGTCGAGCGCTTCTTCACCCGCATGACCGAACGGGGGGTGTCCGATATCGTGCGCCAAGCACAGCGCCTCGGTCAGATCTTCGTCGATCCCCAGCGCGCGAGCGATGACCCGGCCGATCTGCGCGACCTCAAGGCTGTGGGTCAGCCGCACGCGGTAATGATCGCCATCGGGCGCGACGAACACCTGGGTTTTGTGGCGCAGGCGGCGGAACGCGATCGAATGGACGATCCGGTCGCGGTCGCGCTGCCAGGCGCTGCGGGGCCCGCGCGCCAGCGACGCTTCAAGCGGGAATTCGCGCCCCCTGCTCTGCGCCGGATCGCTGGCAAAGCGCGCTGTCAACCGCGCCTCATCCGCACATGATCCAATCAACCGCGGCTTCGGCGTGAATCCGCGTGCAGTCATAGATCGGCAGGACATTGGCCTGCGTGGTCACGATCATCTCAAGCTCGGTGCAGCCCAGCACCACGGCTTCGGCGCCGTCCTGGCCCAGATTGGTAATGATCGTCTTGAGTTCGCGTTCGGCCTGACGGCTCGCCTTGCCGAGCAGCAGCTCGTCATAAATGATCCGGTCAAGCGTATCGACGAAAGCCATCTCGGGCGGCAGCAGTTCGATGTCGCGGGCGATGAGCTTCTGGCGATAGAAGCTTTCGAGCATCACATTGCGCGTGCCGATCAGGCCCGCTTTCTTGACGCCGTCCTTGGCCATCTTGTCGGCCACGCAGTCAGCGATGTGGATCACCGGCACAGAGACTGCGGCGGCGACCTGATCATAAACCTTGTGCATCGAATTGGCGCCGATGATGATCGCAGTGGCCCCGGCTTTTTCCAGCCGCTTGGCGCTGTCCGCCAAAACCCCGGCGGCGCGCTTCCACTCTTCGGCGGTGGAGAGCCTTGAAAGGTCAGTGAAGTCGAGGCTTTCAATCAGCATTGGCGCGCTGCTGCGCGGGCCGGCTTTCGCCTCCACCAGCTTGTTGATGCGCTCGTAGTAACTGCGGGTCGACAGCCAGCTCATGCCGCCGATCAGGCCTAGTTTACGCAAGCGATATACTCCCGGGTTTGCAAAAAGCCCCTGTTTGAGGCGCACTTAGGGGAGGTGGCGGCGCGCGTCCACCCGCAGGGCAGTTCAATGCATCGCGGCTGACACTCCGCGCGCCGCATCCATCGCCGCGAGTGCGGTCAGCCAGGCCTCTAGATCCATCGCGCTCTTCTCAGCCACTTCCTGCTGCGGCATGTGCCCCGAATCCGGGTACATGATCACCCTGCTGTGCGGGATGGCCTGCTCGAACCATTGCGCGGTGGCGGGCGCGATCAGGCTGTCATGCGCGCCCCACATGATCAGCACCGGCATTTTGAGTGTGCCCAGCTGCGCCTTATCGATGGTGACCCAGCCAGCCGAGAAGCGCGTCATCATCGCCTGGCGATTGCCCGGATAGCGCAGCAGTTCCCAGAACCGGTCGACCATGGCCGGGGTAACCACCGCCTGATTCCACACCGACTGGTGCAGGCTTTTCTCGATCAGACTGCGCGGGGTGACGGTCAGCATCAGTTGGTTGACCACCGGCATCCGTGCGATCTTGAACCCGATGTTGCCCGGTGACTTCGACAGCTGCGGCCCGCCGCCCGCATCGAGCAGCACCAGCGCAGTAAGTTTGTCGCCGTGCGCCAGCGCGTAGTGCAGCGCATTGGCCCCGCCCATCGAATTGCCGGCGAGCACGAATTTGGTGACGCCCAGCTTGCTCGTGACCTGATCGATCGCGTCGACAAAGGCCTTGGGCGAGTAATCGCCGTGCGGCTCAGGACCGGTCAATCCATGGCCAATCTGGTCGAAGCGGATCACGCGGTAGCTCTTAGAGAGCTGAGCGGCCCAAGGATCCCACGTATGTAGATCATCGTTCGAACCGTGCAGCAGCACGATCACCGGAGCATCGCGCGGCCCCTCATCGCGGACATGAACTTTGAGGCCATTGCCGAGATCGACGAATTGCGATGGCGCGCCAGCGTACTTGGCGCGCATCGCAGCGGGGTCGGTATCGGGGGTGCGGAGGAGGAGGTAGCCACCGACAAGAACCACTACCAGGACGATCAAAATCCGCTTAAGCCACTTCATCGTTTCATCTCCCCAATCCAGCGTTGAACGGCAGCCATACCCGCCGGATCGACTGCCGAGCGTCCCAGTTCAGGCATCGCCACCCCGCCTTCAAGGCTGGCCATGCGGTAATACAAAATGGAGTGCGCGGCGTCGCCCGGCACCACGTCGAAATCCAGATTGCCCGACCCGCGTCCGGCGGCGACCGGGCGTTTGCCAAGGCCGAGCTTGATCGGATCGGTTTCGAGCCAGCCGAGATAGAGGCCCGAATTGGAAGCGGCGCCATTGGGGTTGTGGCAATGCGCGCAGTTGACGTCGAGGTAACCGCGCGCGGCAAGTGCGGCGTCGGCGTGATCGCGGTCTTCCCATAGCGGGATACGCTTGGTGACTGCCGGAACGCGGTCGAGCCTGCCCGCTTGGTTCAGCCCTTCAAGCCAGGCGGCGGAGAGGTTATAGGCCTTGGGCCCGATCGGCGTGACTTGCCCGGAAACGCCATGGCATTCCTTGCACTGGTTCTTGTTCGGCACCGCGTAACTGATCGGCTGGCCATCGGGTCCGGCCAGCGCAATCCGCTTGCCGCCCAGCGTCAGCCGCGCCTCCTGCTGGTCCGCATCCCACACGTAAGGCAGCGCGACCCAGCCATCGGCGCGGTGAAGCAGCACGCGGGTCTCGATCAACTTGCCGCCGAACTTGAAGGTTTTGATCAACGCCGAACCAACCGGCAGACCGAGCAGCCCTTCCCCCTGAGCCTTGGCCTGCTGGCCCGGCGGAATATACACGAACCGCAGCTTCTCAGCGCCATCGGACCACAGGGGTGTGTTGAGGCGGTAGGGGGTCACCGACTGTGCAACGGACTGTTCGGCTGGGTTGGTAAAGAAACCGAATTCCGAAACGTTCTGCGGATAGGCGGCTCCGGTAATCGCCGCGTCGTGCACCATGCTTGGCGGCAGCGGCGGGGTGGCTGAGACGGCTACCGCACCACCGAGAATCGCCAATGCCGCCGCAAGCAACCTCATGGCTTGGCGCGCACATCCAGCGCCGCAGGCGCGCCGCGCTTGGGCAGTCCCGTGACAACCAGCGACTTGCGCGGCTGGACCATATGCGGCTTGGCTTCGTGCATGCCGCCGGTGGTGATCCCATCAAGCGACAACGCCGGGCCCGACAGTGCAGCGAACGGCCAGACTTTGCTCGCCCCGTCCCAAACGATTCCGGGCAGCGCGCCGCCGAAAGCCCCAGCGAGCTGATCGCCACCCGGTATCTGCGGTTCATCCCCGCCGCCCACGATCCGGTTCCGGCCGATCACGATACGCCGCGGATCGGGGTTATAAGTCTTGTCGGTAAATGGCTTGGGATAGCTGACCACCAAAATCTGCGCGGTAGGGTTGTTGACCAGCGAGTTGCCTTCGACGGATACATAGTCATTCGCCATTACCATGATCCCGGTACCGCGCGGCACCCCGGCAACGATGTTGCCCTTGGGCGCGAAGTTAGGGGTATCGTTGGCGATAACGAGGTTGTTCTCAATCAGCGTATTTCCCCCGCCCATGACCGGCAAGTTGGGCAGATCGAACACCAGGATTCCGCCGGTATTGCGCGTCACCAGGTTGCCGGTGACCAGTGCATCGCGGCTGTTCTCGATCTCGATCCCGGCCACTGAGTTTTCGACCATGTTGTAGCGTACCGCAATCGCCTTCGACTGGCCGACATAGATACCCGCGTCGCTCGCGCCCGAGACTTTGCAGCCATCGATCAGCACGCCGGTGCTGGCGACCGGGTAAATCCCATAAGCGCCATTGGTTTCCTTGGGACCACCGGTCCAGGTCACCCGCACCCGGTAATAGACGACGTTGTCCGCGCCCTTCGATTTGATCCCGTCACCCTTGCTGTTTTCGACCGCGAAATCGCGCATGGTGACATCGTCCGAGGTGACCAGCAGCCCCTGACCCGCGCCTTGCTGACCGGAGAAATCGAGCACCGTCGCGTCCATCCCCGCACCGCGCACGGTGACGTTATTGGCATCGAGCGAAAGTCCGTCGGTCAGCACGAACCGCCCGGCGGCAAGCTGCACCACATCGCCCGGTTGCGCGGTGATCAGCGCCTCTTGCAGGCGGCTCTGCGCATTGTCCCCGGCGGCGACCGCAATCGTCTTGGCGTGAGCAGGAGCAGTCAGGGCAAACGCCGAGACCGCAGCGATTATGGCTGTGGGCATCCTCATGCTGCGCATGATTGAACTGACAGGCGTGTAAGTCAACATCGCGGGGCGCGATGCCTACCTCTTCTCCGCAGCCAGCCCCGTCGCACAAAGCGCCGCCGAGCTCGCGGTAACCTCGAGTGCTTCTGCATCACCGACCTTGCGCACCGCGACAACATAATCGGCCAGGCTGCGCTTCTCACCTTTGAGCTGGCGTAGTTTGTTGAGCTGGAGCAGGCTCAGCCGGTCGGTCAACCGGCTCGCCATGCAAGCCGAATTGGCATCGGACAATCCGGCAGCGACCATCGCGCTTTTGACCTGGCCATAGGCAAGCTTGGAGGGGGTGCAGGCGGAAAGGATGACGAAGGCGGCGGCGATCAAAATCTTCAATTTACACCTCAAACTGGACAGGTCGTGCCGGATTATGGCTCAGGGTGGAGCGAGAATGGCTGACTTCGAGAACCGGCGCGCAGCGACCATTTGGGTCGTGAGCACCGGAAGCGCAGAAGGCGGCCGTTCACAGCCCGCCCTGGGTCAAAAGGCGGCATGACCTAGTGCGACAGCGCCTTGTTGATATCCTCAACCATCTTCTTCGCGTCCGCCAGCAGCATCATGGTCTGGTCCATGTAGAACACGTCGTTATCGACCCCAGCATAGCCGACCCCGCCCATCGAGCGTTTGATGAACATGATGGTTTTCGCCTTTTCGACATCGAACACCGGCATGCCGTAAATCGGTGAGCTCTTGTCGGTCTTGGCTGCCGGGTTGACCACGTCATTCGCGCCGATGATGAAGGCGACGTCGGTCTGCGCGAACTCGCCGTTGATGTCTTCGAGCTCGAAGACTTCGTCGTAGGGCACGTTGGCCTCGGCGAGCAGCACATTCATATGCCCGGGCATGCGCCCCGCGACCGGGTGGATCGCGTATTTCACCCGCACGCCCTTGGCTTTCAATTGGTCGCCCATTTCGCGCAGCACGTGCTGCGCCTGCGCCACGGCCATGCCGTAGCCGGGGATGATGATGACCTGCTCGGCCTCAGACAGCAGGAACGCGGCGTCTTCGGCCGAGCCGCGCTTCCACGGGCGCTGTTCCTTGGCCTCGCCGCCCGCTTCGGCAACCGCGCCGAACCCGCCGGCGATAACCGAAATGAAGCTGCGGTTCATCGCCTTGCACATGATGTAGCTGAGGATCGCGCCGGATGAGCCGACCAGCGCCCCGGTGATAATCATCGCGGTGTTGTGCAGCGTAAAGCCCATCGCCGCCGCCGCCCAACCCGAGTACGAGTTGAGCATCGAGACCACCACCGGCATATCCGCCCCGCCGATCGGGATGATCAGCAGGAAGCCGATCAGGAACGACAATGCCGTGACCACGGCGATGACCCACAGCGACTGATCCATCGTGAAATAGGCGGTCAGGCCAATGATCCCGGCGAGCGTGCCAAGGTTGATCACGTGCCGCCCCGGCAGCATGATCGGCGCGCCGCTCATTTTACCTGCAAGTTTGAGGAAGGCGATGACCGAACCCGAGAAGGTGATCGCACCGATGGCGATGCCGAGGCCCATTTCGATCCGGCTTTGCGCCTCGATCACGCCGTCTGCTCCGGCGATGCCGAACGCGGGCGGGTTGAGGTATGCCGCCCAGCCGACCAGCACCGCGGCCATGCCAACCAGCGAGTGGAACGCCGCGACGAGCTGCGGCATGTCGGTCATCTTGATGCGCTTGGCCGTAAACCAGCCGATTGCTCCGCCGAACGCGATGGCCGCGAGAATTTGAAGGAACGAAATCCAATCCGGCAGTTGCCGAGGCTCGCAGGGTTCATACGGTAGCTGCGAACAATCCGTTGCCACAGCCAGCATCGGGAAATGCACGACCAACGTCGTCACCACAGCAATCGCCATGCCGATCATGCCGAACCGGTTGCCGCGCTGCGAAGTGCTCGGGCTCGACAACCCGCGCAGCGCGAGGATGAACAGCACCCCCGAAACGAGGTAAGCGAGCAAGGCCCAGGCAGGGGTAGCGGCGTGTTCCATCACGGCGGGCATCATTGGCCCTCCACCTTGGGAGCAGGCCGGTCCTTCTTCTTGTACATCGCCAGCATCCGCGCGGTCACCGCAAAGCCGCCGAAGATGTTGACGCTGGCCAGCACCACCCCCAGCAGCCCTAGCCACTTCGAGCTCGCACTACCCGCCGCCGCCGAAGCAATTAGCGCGCCGACGATGATCACCGACGAGATCGCATTGGTCACCGCCATCAGCGGCGTATGCAGCGCCGGGGTGACGCTCCACACCACATAATAGCCCACAAAACAGGCCATAACGAAGATCGAGAGGATCGAGATGAAGTCCATTATTGCGCCCCCAGCAGTCGTTCGTTGACGACCTTGCCGCCCAAGGTCAGCCGCACCGCGTTGCCGATCTCATCATCCAGCACCGGCCGGCCGGCATCCGTGTCCCAGAACGCGCTCAGGAAGTTGTACAAATTCCGCGAAAACAGCGCCGAGGCATCCGCCGCCAGATGCGCCGGGGTATTCGACCAGCCGATGATCTTGACCCCGTGTTTGACCACCACCGCGTCAGCCTGCGAGCCTTCGACATTGCCGCCCTGCGCCACCGCCAGATCGAACACCACGCTGCCCGGCTTCATGCTGGCCAGCTGCGCGTCGGTAACCAGCCGCGGTGCAGCGCGGCCCGGGATCAGCGCGGTGGTTATCACGATGTCTTGTTTGGCGATGTGGCTGGAGACCAGCTCGGCTTGCGCGGCTTGATATTCCGCTGACATTTCGGTGGCATAGCCGCCCGCGCCTTCACCCTCGATACCCGCGACGTTCTCGACGAACACCGGCTTGGCGCCGAGCGACATGATCTGCTCTTTGGTGGCGCTGCGCACATCGGTCGCGGAAACCTGTGCACCGAGCCGCCGCGCTGTGGCAATCGCCTGCAAGCCCGCAACGCCAACCCCCATCACGAAGCACTTCGCCGCCGACACCGTGCCGGCAGCGGTCATCATCATCGGGAAGGCGCGGCCATAAGCATTAGCCGCCTCTATCACCGCCTTGTAGCCCGACAGGTTTGACTGGCTGGAGAGGATATCCATCGACTGCGCGCGGGTGATGCGCGGCATGAATTCCATCGCCAGTGCCTCAAACCCGGCCTTGGCATAGGCATCGATCTTCGCGCGCTGCCCGAACGGATCGAGCCCGGCGACAATCCACGCGCCCTTGGCCGCGCCTTTGAGCCCTGCGACCTCAGGCCCCTGCACACCCAGCACGATATCCGCGCCCTTGGCCGGGTCCTTGCTCACTTCGGCCCCGGCGGCGGCATAGTCCGCATCGGCGATGGCCGCGCCGAGGCCGGCCCCGGCCTGAACCGCAACGCTGGCGCCGAGCGCGATGAACTTCTTCACCGTCTCCGGACTCGCCGCGACCCGGCTTTCGCCCGCTGCAGTCTCTTTGAGGACCGCGATCCGCATGCCTGGCGGACCGCTTACTTGGTGATCATGAAGATGACGAAGGCCGCTATCAGCGCGGTGCCGATGACCCCGAACTTCAACATGCCGATGAAGCCGGTGTAGGTCGATTCATGCGCCTTCAAGTCGTTGCCGCTGGCCATAGGTACGAGTCCCTGCTGAGTGGTGAGCCTGTTTCGCCGCTTCCCTATCGCCCCCGCCCGGTGCGCTCAAGGGCTTTAGCAGCCTTAATGGGGTCTTTACCCAAACACGTTATTGCCAGTGGCTTGGGGCAGAGCTCGCCCCGGATGGGGCAGATACGGAACCAATGGCCGAAATCGAACAGCGCACCCTGATGCTGATCGACGATGAGCCGGCCCAGAGCCGGCTGATCACGGCGCTGGCTGCGCGCGAAGGTTGGCGCACGCTGGTGGTGCGCGACAGCGAAACCGCAATCGCCACGCTCGGCACCCGGCAGGGCATGCAGCTTAGCGCAATCATCCTCGACCAGTGGGTTCCGGGTGACGAAGCCTGCCAGCTGATTGCCGAATTGCGCGCCCGCCGCCCCGCCGTTCCCATCCTGATGCTGACCACCAGCGCCTCGCCGCTGCTCGCGGTCGAGGCAATGCGCGCCGGCGCGACCGATTATCTGGTCAAGCCGGTCGCACCCGACCGGATGATGATGGCGCTGCGCATGGCGACCACCCGCGAAGCCCCGCGCGACGAATTGCAGCCACTCACCGAGAAGATGCCCTCGACCCCCGATTTCGACGCGATGATCGGCGCGGCCCCGGCGTTCCGCTCGGCGCTGGCGGTCGCAGCCAAAGCGGCGCGCGGCCAGGGCCCGGTGCTGATCGAAGGCGAGAGCGGCAGCGGCAAGGAAATGGTCGTACGCGCGATGCAGGCTGCCAGCCCGCGCGCCAAGGCCCCGTTCCGGCTGCTCAACATCGGTGCAATTCCCGCAAATTCGGTTGAATCGGCGCTGTTCGGCCATGAAAAAGGCTCGTTCCCCGGGGCGTTCGATCGCCATGTCGGCGCGCTCCAGCATGCCGACGGCGGGACGCTTGCACTCGACGAGATCGACCGCCTTCCGGCCAGCGTTCAGGAGCGCCTGCTCGAAAGCCTGCAGCGCGGCGACGTCCGCCCGATCGGCGCGCGGCATTCGTTCCGCGTCGACGTGCGCCTGATCGCCGCGAGCAACATGCCGCTGCGTGAACAGGTAGCGGGAGGGCATTTCCTCCCCGATTTGCACACCGCTCTGGCCGGAACCACCGTCCAGCTGCCGCCGCTGCGCTTGCGCGCAGGTGATATTCCGGCGCTGGCCCGGCACTTCCTCGCCCGGATTGGCGAGCAACCGGGGCTGCGCGCGCTGGGTATTACCGACGCCGCACTGGCGCTGCTCTCGGCCTACGACTGGCCGGGCAATGTCCGCCAGCTTCAGGCGGTGCTGTTTCGCGCTGCGGTGTTCTGCGATGGCGATGCGCTCACCGGCGAGGATTTCCCTCAGCTCTCCGACATGCTGGGCGATGGCAGTGGCAACCCGCAAGCCGCGCACCAGGAAGGCGTCGGCGTGATGCTCTACGCCCCAGACGGCAACCTGCGCCCATTGGAAGACATCGAAGCCGACGTGATCCGCCTCGCCATCGGGCATTATCGCGGCCGCATGACCGAGGTTGCTCGGCGGCTGGGGATCGGAAGGTCGACGCTGTATCGCAAGCTTGGCGAGCTGGGGATCGGCGAGAGCGCTTAAGGCGCGAGTTGGCTGAAATCGGTCAGCGCGGCGTCCTTCAATCCGCGCCAGACGCGCACCGCCTGCACTGTCTCGGGCACATCGTGCACCCGCAGCAATTGCACCCCGGCATCCATCGCCTTGACCGCCAAGGCCAGACTCCCGCCGAGCCGCTGGTGCGCCGGGGCCTCGTTGCTCAGCGCGCCGATCATGCGCTTGCGGCTTGAGCCGACCAGCAGCGGCTGGCCGAGGGCGTGGAACAATGGCAGGGCATTCAGCAGCAGGAGGTTTTCCGCGACCGACTTGCCGAAGCCCAGGCCCGGATCGAGCAGGATCTTCTCGCGCGGGATACCGGCGGTGATTGCGGCATCGCGCCGCGCGGCAAGCCAGTCGAATACGTCGAGCACCACATCGCCGTAGTTGGCCTCGGCGTGGAGATTGTCGCCCTCGCCCGGCGCGTGCATCAGCACCACCGGCACGCCCGAACGCGCGGCGAATTCGAGACTACGCGGATCGTGGCGCAGCGCCGAGACGTCGTTGATGATCTGCGCACCTGCGCTCAGCGCAGCCTCCATTACTGCCGGGCGGCGCGTATCGACGCTGATGGCTGCTCCCGCTGCCGCGAGCCGCTCGATTGCCGGGATCACGCGCTTTATTTCGTCGCCTTCCCACACCGCAGCCGCGCCGGGCCGGGTGCTCTCGCCCCCGACATCGATCAGCGCCGCGCCGGCCTCGAGCATCTTGGCCGCATGGGCATTGGCGACCTCCGGATCGTCCATGAACTGGCCGCCGTCCGAAAAGCTGTCGGGCGTGACGTTGAGGATACCCATGACCTGCGGCTGATCGAGCCGGATCGTCCGCGCGCCAAGCTGGAGCGGAGCGTGGATGCGTTGCAGATTATCGAATTGCTCGCGCACCGCTTCGGGGAGGTTGGGAAGTGCGGCACGCAGTTCAGGCAGCGAGAAACGGGTACGAGCGGTGACCTTGCCGCCTTCGCGCGTGATCAGCGCAAAACGGCTGGTATAGACCAGCCAGCCAGCCAGCCGCAGCGCCTCGCCCTCCTCGCTTTGCGGCGAGTCACATAGAGCGATGGGGCGGAGGTAATGGGTCTGGGTCAATCCTCGGTCGCCAGCAGGTACAGCTGCCGCACCGCGTCGAGCGGCTTCAATTCGCCTTCATGCTCAAGGTGCCAGAACGACCAGCCGTTGCAACTTGGCGCGCCTTGCAGTTTGGCGCCGAGGCCATGGATCGAACCAGTCTCGGTTCCCGCCACCAGCGAGCCATCGGCGCGGACCTGTGCGGTGATCTTGCGCTTCTTATCCGAAACCATCGTGCCCGGCACGATCAGGCCGGTTTCGACCAGAAGCCCGAACGCAACCTTGGGCGCAGAGCGCGCACTTTGCATCGTGGTCAGCGCGCTCTCGTCGAGCGGCAGCGCCAGTTCGATCCGCTCAAGCGCGGCCTGGCGGTAAATGCTTTCGCGCTCGCACCCGATCCATTCGCGGCCCAGCCGCTTTGCCACAGCCCCGGTGGTCCCGGTGCCGAAGAACGGATCGAGCACCACATCGCCCTTGTTCGTGGTCGCGAGCATGACACGGTAGAGCAACGCTTCGGGTTTCTGCGTCGGATGAACCTTGGTCCCGCCCGATTTCAGCCGCTCTTGCCCGCCGCATATCGGCAAGACCCAGTCGCTGCGCATCTGCAATTCGTCGTTGAGCGTCTTCATCGCACGGTAGTTAAACGTGTACTTGGCCTTCTCGCCCATGCTTGCCCAGATCAGCGTCTCGTGCGCGTTGGTAAAGCGGGTGCCCTTGAAGTTGGGCATCGGATTGGCCTTGCGCCAGACCACGTCGTTGAGGATCCAGAACCCCATGTCCTGCAGGATCGCGCCGACCCGGAAGATGTTGTGATAGCTGCCGATCACCCATAGCGAACCGTTAGGCTTGAGCACGCGGCGCGCCTCGGCCAGCCATTCGCGGGTGAATTGGTCGTAGGTCGCGAAACTGGCGAACTGGTCCCAGTGGTCGGTCACTGCATCAACGTGGCTGCCGTCGGGCCGGGCGAGATCGCCGCCGAGTTGGAGGTTGTACGGCGGATCTGCAAAGACCAGGTCGACTGAGGCCGATGGCAGGCTGCGCATCGCCTCGATGCAATCGCCATCGAGGATCTGCCCGACCGGCAGATCGGGCCGAACAACTTCCTTGGCGGCGCGGAGCCGCGCCTTTTCGCCTACCAGCAACTGACCCATGACCGCCGAAAATCCCCCTAAAGTTATCCACGGGGTGAGTCCTCGCGCAACCGCCGTCAAGCGGAATCGCGCCGGAATCCTAGGGATTCGTGGTTAAGAAACGGTCAAGAAAAGCGGAACGAAACGAGTCCCACACTGCATGTGGAGTCTGTGGCCAGGGCAGGGACTCGATATCTAGTGGTGTGGCCCCAAGGACTCTTGTCGCAATTTTCGCCTAGAGCAGGAGGAGTTGCGCGACCGGCGTGAAGCTCTGGCGGTGCAGTGCGCACGGCCCATGCAATTTCAACGCCGCCAAGTGCTCCGCCGTGCCATAGCCCTTGTTGCGCTCCCACCCATAATGAGGATGTGCCCCGGCATAGTCCCGCATCAACCGGTCACGGTGCTCCTTAGCAATGATCGAAGCCGCCGAGATACACGGTTCAATCCCGTCACCGCCGACGATCGCGCGGGCCGGCCAGCGCCATTCGGGCACCCGGCCGTGCGGGGTCTTGTTGCCGTCGATCAACACGGCATCAGGTTCCGCTCCAAGCGCCTCGACCAAGGCCAGCACCGCGCGGGTCATCGCCAGCATCGTCGCGGCGAAAATGTTGATCCGGTCGATGTCTCCGGCTTCGACCACCCCCAGCGCCCAGCGGCAGCTCTGCTGAATCTGCGGTTCGAGCACCGCCCGGCGCTTGGCCGAAAGCTTTTTGGAATCGTCGAGCCCGTGCGGCGCGTCCGCGCCCAGAACGCACGCGGCGGCCACGACCGGCCCGGCCAGCGGCCCCCGCCCCACCTCGTCGACGCCGATCACCAGAGGTATCTGAAGCATGAAGCCCATGGTGCCTGCTTTCGAGCCGGCGGGCGATGAGCGCAAGGCCCGCCGCACCTCCTGTCCACCTTTGCCTTGCACCGCCCTGTCCGCCGCCCTATCGGCGCGCCCTCAATGACCGATACCGCCACCCTCATCCCGCTCGACAATGTCGATCCCGCCATGGTCGAGGCGCTGCTCGACCGTGCGTTCGAGCCTGAGCGACGCACTCGCACCGCCTACCAGCTGCGCGAAGGGCTTGACTGGCTGGCGGGGCTGAGTTTTGCTGCAATCGATGCCGAGGAGAACCTAGTCGGCACGATCCAGTGCTGGCCGGTGGCGCTGACCGATCCGGCCGGTCGGCGGCATCCGCTGATCATGGTTGGCCCGGTAGCGGTGCTGCCAGAGGTACAAGGCGCGGGCTATGGCCAGGCCTTGATGGGCGCCGCACTCGCAGCGATCGACCCGCGCGCGCCGCTGCCGCAAGTGATGATCGGTGATCCCGAATACTATGGACGGTTCTGGGGATTCAGCGCCGAGTATACTGGCGGCTGGACCTTGCCCGGTCCATGGGACCCGCGCCGCTTGCTCGCCAGCGCCGCCAATCCGGCGGTGCTCCCCCGCGAAGGCATGCTGGGGCCTTGGCGCGGCTAACCCGATCTGGCATCGCGCGTCGGTGCCTTATGAACCTCCACCCGAACTTACCGCATTGACGCTCGAGCAGGTCGCCGCGCTTGCCGCGGCGCGCAAACTGCCGCCGGTCGATCAGTGGGAGCCGCAAGCCAGCAGCGACAGTCTGATGCGGATTGCACCAGATGGCCGCTGGTTTCATAATGCCAAGTTCCCGGGGGACGGCGAGATCAAGCGCGCCGCGATGATCCGCGCCTTTGCGAGCCTGCTGCGCCGCGACGCATCCGGGCAGCACTGGCTGGTCACGCCGCATGAGAAACAGTCGATCGCGGTCGATGATGCGGCGTTCATCGCGATCGATGTGATGCGCCAGGGCGATGCACTGGTGTTCCGCCTCAACACCGATGACCTGGTGATCGCCGGGCCGGAGCATCCGCTGGTGGCGCGCGGCAGCGCCGAACTGCCGGCGATCTACCTTGGCGTGCGGCACGGCACCGAGGCGCGGCTTAACCGCAGCACCTGGCTGCAACTGGTCGAACTTGCTGGGGACGATCTGACCGTGGAGAGTCAGGGAATGACTTTCGCACTGGTGCCGCAATGAGCGCGCTGGTCGAACGCTTGCGCGCACTCCACACCGAAGGCCACGCCGCTCACCTACCCGACCTGCACAGCGATGAACGCTTCGCCGGGAGCGAACTGCGCCCCGCCGCCGTGCTAGCTGCCGTGACCAATCGCGAACGACCGGGCTTCCTGCTGATCCATCGCCCGTCGAACATGCGCTCACACCCCGGGCAAGTCGCCTTTCCCGGCGGCAAGATCGATCCGGGCGAAGACGCGGTCGAAGCCGCCTTGCGTGAGGCGCACGAGGAATTGGGCATCCGCGCCGAGGACGTGACCGTGATCGGCACCAGTGATGTCTACAAGACCGGCACCGGCTATGCGGTGACCCCGGTGCTGGCGGTGGTCCCGCCCGACCTTGAATTGCAGCCCAGTCCGACCGAAGTTGCCGCATGGTTCGAAGCCCCGGTCGACTTCGTGTTCGACCGCGCCAATCACGTCGAGCAGACCGCGTATTGGCAGGAACAGGAAAGGCGCTACATCGAGATCATGTGGCAGGAACACCGCATCTGGGGGGTGACCGCAGCAATAATCGCCAACCTGGCGCGGCGGATCGCGTGGTGAAAATGCTGCCCGCCGCGCAGTGGACGACGCGAGCCGACCTCGCCGCATTGCTCGCCGCGCTCGGGCCGGGGCAGGCGCGCTATGTCGGCGGGGCAGTGCGTGACACTTTGCTCGGAATCGCGGTCAAGGACATCGATCTTGCCACTCCGCTCGAACCGCGCGAGGTGATGCGGCGGCTGAAGGCGCACGCCATCCAGGTGGTGCCAACCGGGATCGACCACGGCACGGTTACCGCGCTGCTGGCGGGCGGCCCGGTCGAGATCACGACGCTGCGCCATGACGTCAGCACCGACGGCCGCCGCGCCACCGTGGCATTCGCGCAGGACTGGCAGGACGACGCCGCGCGGCGCGATTTCACGATCAATGCGCTCTATGCCGATCCGGTGACGCTGGAGATATTCGATTATTTCGGCGGCATGGAAGACATCGCCGCGCGGCGGGTGCGGTTCATCGGCGATGCCCGCGAGCGGATTCGCGAGGATCATTTGCGGATTTTGCGTTACTTCCGGTTTCAAGCGAGATTTGGTTCACAACCCGCTGATCTGGAAGCAGAAAATTCCTGTTCGGATTTGGCCGCGACGCTCAAAGGCCTGTCGCGCGAGCGGGTCGGCATGGAGATGATCAACCTTCTCGGCCTGGCCGATCCCGCGCCGACCGTGGCGCGGATGGACCAGCTTGGGGTGTTGGCGCAGGTGCTGCCGGAGGCGGATGTGGCGGCTTTGGCGGCGCTGGTGGCTGAGGAAGTGCGGCAGACGGTTGAGCCCGATGCGGTGCGGCGGCTTGCGGCATTGCTCCCTCCCGATCCAACGCTGGCCGAACAAGTGGCGGCCCGCTTCCGCCTGTCCGGCGCACAGAAAAAGCGTTTGGCTCTGGCGGCGGGGCGCAACCCAATAAAGCCCTCTCCCCTTCAGGGGAGAGGGTTGGGAGAGGGGGCGAGAACGGCGACCGCCGACGCCGCAGTCCCCCTCTCCCCGACCCTCTCCCCTGGAGGGGAGAGGGAGCAGGACCCCCGCGCCCTCGCCTACCGCCTCGGCCGCACTGCCGCACTCGACCGCCTGCTCCTCACCGGCCAAAGCATCGCCCCGCTCGACGGCTGGGAGATCCCCACCTTCCCCCTCAAAGGGGGCCAGATCGTCGCGCGCGGGGTCAAGGCCGGGCCGGAAGTGGCACGGGTGTTGAAGGCGGTTGAGACGCGGTGGGTGTCTGAAAAATTCCCAGACCAAAGACGTGTTTGGGAAATTTTGGAGACCTATTTAGTATCTTGACCAGCGCAAGGTCTGCTACTTACTCTCGGTTCTTTCACGAGTGTCGGTAAAATTTTTCGCGTTGCGCTAGTCGCTATTTTCACTGAGGCAAAAATGATCGGATTAATTGCCCTTTTGCTTTCGTCCCCAACTTACAATTTAGACGAAGTGACTGTGAAACAGGGAGATACTCCGCCAACGATCATGGCCA
>JANYEY010000102.1 GCA_025359685.1 Sphingomonadaceae bacterium
GGCGGATCGGGGTCGATCAACGCGATGGTCTATGTCCGGGGCCAGCCGCGCGATTATGACGACTGGAAGGACCTTGGCAATGCGGGCTGGGGCTGGGACGAGGTGTTGCCGTTCTTCAAACTGTCCGAGGACTTTGACCGGACTTGCGATTTTCACGGCCAAGGCGGCCCGCAGCACGTCACCGATATCACGCCGCATGCGCATCCGATCTGCCACAGCTTCATCGCAGCGGCCG
Source organism: Sphingomonadaceae bacterium (assembly GCA_025359685.1). Classification (GTDB taxonomy): domain Bacteria; phylum Pseudomonadota; class Alphaproteobacteria; order Sphingomonadales; family Sphingomonadaceae; genus Novosphingobium. The sequence continues at coordinate 236 of JANYEY010000102.1, forward strand.
GGGCACTGGGATTTGCCCCGACCGATGACTTCAATGGCGCCCAGCCCGAAGGCGTGGGGTTCTATCCCATCAATACCCGTGGCGGCTGGCGCGCGTCGACTGCCAACGCCTTTCTGCGCCCGGCGCTGAAGCGCAAGACCCTAGTCCTGCGGACCAAGGCGCTGGCGAACCGGATCTTGTTCGAGGGCAACCGTGCGGTCGGCGTCGAATACACCTCGCGCGGCAGAACCCAGCAGGTGCGGGCTCGGCGCGAAGTCATCTTGAGCGGCGGGGCGATCAATTCGCCGCAACTCCTCATGCTTTCGGGCATTGGGGATCCGGCTCAGCTTAAACCCTTGGGCATCGAAGTCGTGGTCCCGGCCAAGGCCGTGGGGCGCAACCTGCAGGATCACCTCGCGGTCTCCTATTTCTACAAGACCCGCACCGCGACGCTCAACGACGTGCTCTCTCCCGCGCTCGGCAAGGCCATGGCGGGCCTGCGCTACATGCTTGATCGCTCCGGACCATTGTCATTGAGCGTCAATCAGAGCGGCGGCTTTGTGCGCAGCAGTCCGGACCAGATGCACCCCAATCTGCAGCTCTACTTCAGTCCGGTGAGCTACACGAACACGCCTCTGTCCGAGCGCAAGCTACTCAACCCCGATCCGTTTTCCGCTTTCCTGCTGTCGCACAATCCATGCCGACCGACGAGCCGCGGGAAGATCGAACTGGCATCGGCGGATCCTTCGGCGCATCCACTTATCCAGCCGAATTACCTCGCGACCCAGCAGGACATCGACGATGTGCTCGCCGGGAATCGCTTGCTGCGCCAGATTGCGCGGGCTGCGCCGCTGGCCGATATTATCACCGAAGAGCTTGTTCCGGGTGCTGCAGTGGAAGGTGATGAAGCCCTGCTCGAGGATTTCCGCAGTCGCGCCGACACGGTCTATCACCCCACCTCGACTTGCGTGATGGGGCCGGACAGCCGCACTGCGGTGGTCGATGCGCGGCTGCGTGTCCACGGCGTGCAGGGCTTGCGGGTGATCGATGCTTCGATCTTCCCGACGATCACCTCCGGCAACACAAATGCCCCGACAGTGATGGTGGCGGAAAAAGGAGCCGCCATGCTCCGCGAAGACGCGTAAATTTTATTTACCGATACCATTTCGGCCTGCTAGCCTCCGCCAGACGGTTTTTCGCGGGGGGAGATGCGAATGTCGAGCAAGATCGAACTCCGCCGGCTGCCGCCGCTCAAGGCGCTCAAGGGCTTTGAAGCGGCGACGCGGCATCAGAGCATTCGCGATGCCGCAGCCGAACTGTGCCTCACCCACCCCGCGATCAGCCACCAGGTGCAGTTGATCGAGGAGGCGCTCGGGGTCTCGCTGTTTGCGCAGGAAGGACGCCATATCGTCTCGACCGAGGAAGGGCGCGTGCTTTATCCTTATGTGCGCAGCGCGTTTGAATCGCTGCTCGAAGGGGTGGAGGCGGTGCACCGCCATGCGCTCGACAAACCGCTTCGGGTCCAGACCTATGTCACCGCATCGATCCGCTGGCTGGCGAAGCGGGTGCCGGAGTTTTTGCACGCGCATCCGAAAATCAAGCTGACGCTCAGCACCTGCGCGGTTGAATGGGAGTTCGACGATGTCCATGCCGACGTCGGGCTGGTCTATTGTGAGACCGCGCCCGATCCCGCCAAATTCCATTGGATGCCCTTGTTCGATTATGCGCTGTTCCCGGTGTGTAGCCCCGAATTCCTGGCGCGCATCGGGCGCAACCCGAGCCTGGCCGATTTGATGCAGCAACCGCTGGTGGCGATCTATACCGAGGTGCAGAACTGGGACAGCTGGTTCACTTCGGCTGGAGCCAGTTTCGAGCCCAAAGTGCCATACCTGATGGTCGATACCCTGGCCGTCGCACTGGAGATGGCGCTGAACGGTGAGGGCGTGGCCCTGGTCAACGGCCCGTTCGTCGATCAGGATCTTGCTGCGGGCCGTCTGGTCAGGCCTGCGGCCCATGTCGCGATCTGTCCGGGATCATGGGGCCTTATTTGCCGCAAGGACATGAAGGAAAACCTGCGTATCCGCACTTTCATGGACTGGATGGCGGATCACGGGGCCAATCCAGGCTGAACCGCCATGTCCGCGCGGTGCTGCCGCAGGACTGCGCCTTGCCCGGGTGTTAGGAGCAGCTAGCGCTTGGGGACGACCTCATAGCCCTGTTCTTCAGGCTCGTCGTCGATCATCTGCGCTGGAAACCCGGTGCCAAGGACTTTGATCCCCAGCGGCTCTTCGTAGCGCCGGATGATGTTGGGCGAAAACTCGCGGCTGCCAAACCTCGTCTCGGCTTCCTTGAACAGCCGCACGATGAGGGGCGACATCTC
>JANYEY010000009.1 GCA_025359685.1 Sphingomonadaceae bacterium
CTTTACCCTGCCGAGCGTCACGCTGTCGCTGGGCGAGCTCAGCCTCGCCAGCAACGGCAAGCTCGACACGAGCAAGGTCAACGGCAAGACCGCGACGCTGACCGGCTGGTGCAACAACACCGCCGCGACGATGGCGGTCACGACCACCCAGCTGACCACCGGCACCGCAGCCCCTTCGGGCTTCGACAACCGCGTGGACTACACAGCGACGGCAGTAGCCAATTCGGCGAGCGCATCGGACTCCAGCCTCACCGCAGGCGCGGGTACGGCTTCAACTGTGGGCCTGTTCACCGGCAACATCGTCGTCACCCTGTCGGGGGCCAGCTCGCCTTCGAACGGTCTGATGGTCGCCGGTGGCTACACCGGCAATGTCGTCGTCACCCTGACGCCGACGACCACCCCGGTCGGCTGATCGATAGCGCAAGCAGGAACAGGTAACCCCATGAAGCAGACCGTCGGCCTTTCAGCCCTGGCATTTTTGCTCTCCGCCGCGCCCGCCGCTGCGCAAAGTAACACTGCCACCGGCACCGTCGCGATCGATGGACAAGTCCGATCGGTCTGCATTCTGGGCGATCCCAACCCTGCGCTGGTCAATCTGGGGCAGATCTCGGCCAGCTCGGGCCCGCGCACCGGCAAGATCGATGCGATCGCGCCGCGCACCGTGACCCTTCCGGCGAGCTTCTGCAACTTCGCGGGGTCAGTGCTCCGCGTGACCACCACCGCGATGACCTCAAGCGATACAACCTCGCCGCAGCCGGGCTTCACCCGCGCGGTGAACTATACCGCAACGGCCAGCGGCTGGGCCATTGGCACGGCTGCCGCAACGTCGAATGCGCTGCGCGACGGAACCTCGCCCACCGCGACCGGCACCGGCGCGACGCAGCCGCTGCCCAAGATCGCCGACATCGCGGTGACGCTCTCGAATTTCACCACCCCGGGTGATCTGATCCTGGTGGCGGGCAACTATAGCGGAAACGTAGTCGTGACCTTGGGTCCGGCCGCGATCCCTGATTGAGGCAATGGCAATGCGCAAACTCCTCCTGCTCGCTCCGCTCCTGATCGCTGCCCTGCCGGGCACGGCACTGGCGCAGACCAGCAACACGAGCACCAAGAATGTCGGCGTGATCGGCACGGCTCCCGCGATGTGCTTCGCCGGAACCGTCACCGGCAACGGCAGCTACGATCTTGGCGTCCTGATCGACACCGCCAACGGCCAGCTGCGCTCCGATCTTTCGGCACCGAGCAAGGTGCTGGTCGGCTCGTTCTGCACCGGGCGCAGCACGATCACCGTCGCCGCGACCCCGCTCGCCGCCCAGAATTCTGCCGTGGCACCGCCGTCCGGCTTCTCGCGCCAGGTGAACTACACGGCAACGGCGACCGGGTGGACCACCTCTCCGGCCAGCTACACCACCGGAGCGGCAGCCAATTCCGCCGCGACCCAGACGCGCGCCAGCGCCTATACCGGTGACATCAGCGTGGCGATCTCCGGTTTTTCGACCAGCGGCGGGCAATCGCTCCGGCTGGTAGCGGATGACAACTATCTCGGTCTGGTGACCGTGACCATTGCGGCGGTGAACTGACATGCGCACGATCTCGCTCTTCATCCTCGCCGCGCTGGCCGGCACGACCCCGGCGCTGGCGGCCGAGGGCCCGATCAACGAGACGCCGGGCAATGCGAACAGCATCGCAACCCGCTCGCTGCCGGTCACCGGTTCGGTGCCGCGCACTTGCGCGATGGGCGAGGGCAAGATCTCCGCGGGCAGCCTCAACAACATCGCCGGCCTCGATGGCGATACGCTGCGGATCATCCAGTTCACCGATCCGGCGACGCTGCAGGTCCGCTCGGCCAGCGTGACGATCGGGTTCGATGCAGTGTGCAACTTCCCGCATGAAGTGCGGATCGAATCGGCCAACAACGGGCTGTGGCCGGTTGATCGCCGCGTCGCCGACCGGCCCGAAGGCTTCGCCTATGCGGTTCCCTATACGGCGCGGGTGAACTGGGGCCCGGTTGATTCCCTGTTCAACGCCGATGCCAAGATCCGCACCCAAAGCCAGCAGGTCGTTGCAGTCAGCGATGCGGTGGCCGGTGAATTCCGCCTGCGCTTCCAGATCGAAGACGGCGCCTCGAACGTTGAAAACCGCGCTCCCCTCATCGCCGGCGCTTATGTCGACACGGTGCGCATTTACTTGGAGCCCCGCTGATGCGCGCGCCTGTAACAACCCTGCTTTTCGCAGCACTGGCTCTGGCCTTTTCGGCATCGGGTGCCTTGGCCCAGGACGTGACGCACGCGACCCAGCGGCTTGAACTGCATGGCGATGCGCCCGTCGGCTGCGTCGCCAATTCGGCCCACGCCAGCAAGCAGGTCGGCACGCTCTATCAGGACAACGGCCCGACCGGCGGCGTGGTAACCTTCCCGAACCTGGTCGATGAAACAACCGCAGCGGCGCGCGCCAGTTCGATCGAACTCGCCTTGCCGGTTGTCTGCAACACCTCGCACCTGATCACCGTGCGCAGCTACAACGGCGCGCTTGTGCGCCAGGGTGCGGGCGGTGCCAATTCGGCCGGTGGCTTCAGCGAATCACAAACCTATGCCGTGGGGCTGCAATGGCAGGAGCTTACCGCACAGCTGTCCGCTGGGACGACCAACGCCTCGATCGCCTATGGCCAGCCGGCCAAGGGTGACCTGATTGTCGACATCGCTGTTCCGCGTGGCACCCAGCCTCTGGTTGCCGGCACTTACACCGATGCCGTCGTGGTCGAGATCCGACCGACCAACTGAATAACCCGCTGTGCGGGAGGAGAAACCTCGTGAAGTTCAACTATAAGCATGCGTTAACCATGTTTTGTGCTGCAGTGGCGCCGTACCAGGCCGCCCAGGCGATGACCGTGCAGCCGGTGGTTATCGACCTGCAGACTGCGGGTCGGGCAATGTCGCAAACGATCACCGTCGAAAACACCTTTTCCACGCCGCTGCCGGTCGAACTGACGGTGCAGGAACTGGAACTCACCGCCGAGGGCGTCAAGCAGACCGGCAAGGATCCGGGCGACCTGCTGGTCTTCCCGCCGCAGACGATCATTGCTCCGGGCCAGACCCAGACCTTCCGAGTGCAGTACGTCGGCGATCCGGCGCTCGCCAAGAGCAAGCACTATTACATCACCGTGGCGCAGCTGCCGATCAAGCTGCCCGAAGGCCAGTCGGCGATCCAGATCCTTTACAACTTCCAGGTCCTGATCAGCGTTGCGCCGCAGGGCGTAAAGCCGAAGCTGGTGGTCCAGGGCGGCGAAGTCACCTTGGGCAAGGACGGCAAGCCTTACGCGGCCATCACGATGACCAACGAATCGCCCGCGCATGGCTATCTTTCGAACGGCCGCCTTCACGTGATCGAAAAGGACAAGTCGGGCGCGCAAATCTTCAGCAAGACCCTGTCAGGCGCAGAAATCCAGCAGACCATGGGTTTCGGGCTGATTGGCGGCGGCCAGACCCGGCGCGTGACCGTGCCGATCGTGCTGCCCAGTGCAGACGGCACAGTGGAGGCGAGCTTCGTGCTCGACAACTGATCAATGACACACGGGGGCAAACACTTCAGTCTGATGCTCGGGGCCAGCCTTGCCGCGCTGGCTGCCCCGGCATGGGCCGGCACCACTGACGGCGCAGCGAGCGACCAGGCACCGCAAGCCGCGCCGGCCACCGCCGAACGGCTCAACCCGACCGGGCGAACCATCATCCTGACGGTTCCGGCCAAGGACGGCCCGGCCTATCTGGGCGACGTTCCCCTGACACTCGGCGCGGACGATTCGCTAAGCTTCCCGACCGACCGCACGCTGCAGATCCTCGAGCCGGTGCTAGCACCGGACGTGTTGACCGCGCTGCGATCGAACCTGGCCGGCAAGGCAACGGTCGGCCCGCAGGACTTTTCCAGCGTCGGCATCAGGGTCAGCTACGATCCGCAAACGCTGGAACTGCGGTTCGACATCCCGGTCGAAAAGCGCTCGTCGCGCAGCGTTTCGGTTTCGGCGCTTGACCAGCAGTCGATCGGCACCTTCGTGCGACCGGCCGATTTCAGCGCTTACCTCAACGTGCGCGGCTCGGTCGACCTGTACGAGGACGGGCCGCAGAACGGCTTTGCCTCACCGGTCTTCCTGCTCAACGGCGCAGTCCGCATGGGCGGTCCGGTCATTGAATCCGATGCGATCTGGTCACCCGGCAGCAGCGGTGCGGATTTCCAGCGGCTCGGCACCCGGCTCGTCTATGACGATACCAAGGACCTGATCCGCTTCACCGCGGGCGATCTCGATACCCAGGCGCGCGGCTTCCAGTCGGCGCCGGATATCGCGGGCATCTCGATCTTCCGGTCCTATTCGGTGCTCAACCCGCAGCAGATCATCCGTCCGCGCGGCGACCGCACCTTTACGCTCAGCCGTCAATCGACGGTGGAAGTGCTGGTCAACGGTCAGCAGGTCCGCCGCCTGCAGCTTGGCCCAGGCAACTACAACCTGCGCGATTTTCCCTTCGCGCAGGGCGGCAACGACATCCGCCTCAACGTCCTCGACGATACCGGGCGGACTGAGGTGCTGCGCTTCAATCTGTTCCTCGATCAGACCCAACTGGCCAAGGGCCTCAGCGAATTCGGGCTCTACGCCGGGGTCAAGGCACCGCTCGGAGTGGATGGACCGGTCTATTCGAACGACTGGGCGGTTTCTGGGTTCTATCGGCGCGGGATCAGCGATCAGGTTACGCTTGGCGCGAATTTCCAGGCTGACGACAAGATCCAGATGGGCGGCGTCGAAGCCGTGTTTGGCACCGCGTTCGGTACGCTCGGCACTCAGGCCGCGTTCAGCCATACGGTCGGATACGGTGATGGGTTCGCGCTGCAAGGCACATTCCAGCGCCTGATCCAGCACGCCGACGGCACTTCGGATAGCTTCAACCTGTTTGCGGAAACCCGCAGCCGCCGTTTTGCGCCGGTCACCTTCCTGCTCGCCGATAACCAGTACAAGTACGAACTGGGCGGCGGCTATACCCACGCCTTCAATTCCAACTTCTACGCGGGCGTGAACGCGCGGTTCTCCAAAGGCCGCGGCATCAACCGCGATGTCCACAATTACAGCCTGAGCGGCGGCTGGCGCATTTCGCCGGTGGCCAGCTTGACCGCCGAAGCGCGCTATACCGAAGACGCCGGCGGCCATCAGTTCAGCGGCTTCCTGACGCTGACCGTCCGGGTCGGCCGCAACACCAGCGTGCGCGGTGAATATGACACACGCGATAACCGCGCTCGGCTGTCGTACCAGACCCTGCACGGCACCGGGGTGGGCAGCTACAACTTCACCGCCGATCTCGAACGGTCCGATTTCGGTTCCGACGCGGCAATCAACGCCAGCTACTTCGGCAACCGGGCCGAGCTGGGGCTCAGCCACTTCGGCACCTTCACCACCGATTTCAGCGACAGCATCAGCCAGCGCACCAATTTTCGCATTGGCACCTCGATCGCGGTGGCTGGCGGCGAAGTGTCGATCGGGCGGCCGATTTACGACAGCTTCGCGATCGTCAAACCGCACCAAAGCCTCAAGGTGGATAGCGTCCTCGTCGATCCATCGACCTGGGGCTACACTGCCAGCACCGGCATGCTCGGGGTGGCGACCATGCCCAGCCTGTCGTCCTATTCGGACCGCACGATTACCGTGGATGTCGAAGGCGCCAAAGCCGGGGTCGATATCGGTCAAGGGTCGTTCAAGCTGTTCCCGCCCTATCGCAGCGGGTACGTGCTCGAAGTCGGTTCGGATTATCACTTCACCGCGCTTGGCACGATGCTCGATGTCGATGGCCAGCCGGTTTCACTTGTCTCGGGCAAGGCTGTCGAACTTGCCCATCCGGAACGTCCGGCGGTCACGGTCTTTACCAACCGCCAAGGCCGCTTCGGGGCCACCGGTCTCGCTCCGGGACAGTGGCGGCTTGAAATGCTCGACACGAAGAATTCGGTTTATGTTATAACTGTTCCGGAAGATGCCGACGGCGTTGTACGCCTAGGCGACATTACGCCGGTGAAGGAACGTTGAAGATGTCCAGGCTCACCATAATCAAATCGCTCACGATCATGCTGAGCGCCGTATTCGCTTCGCTTGCCGGAACTGCGCAGGCAGCACAGTCGACTTGTGGCGTGACTGGAAGTGCCACTGCAGCACCTGCAGTGTATGATCCGTTTAATCCGTCCGGACTGGCCACGACCAACATCACCATGAACCTGACACGCGTCAATACCTCTGGCGGCGGCGATACACGTCTGGTGAATGTTTATCTTAAGGCAAACGCGCTAACAGGTTCCAAGGCTGATGGAACATCTATCGTTCCCTTGTCAGTCACTGGCAGTGCCCAAATCGCCGGTACCGGATCAAATATCTTCTTCAACCATGCAGCCTCTCCGCCCATCATTGCTCCGACTTCGGCTTTGCCATCGGGTAACCCGAGCTTCCTTCACATCAATTTTACGGGGAATAACGCGGGCTCGGATACTGTGCAGGTAAACTTTCAAGTCAGCCTCCCGGCAAATCTTGATCTGAATGCCGTGCAGAGCTTGGCTTTCGACGCCTTTTTCGTCTGCAACATTCAGGGCGGGGGTCCACCTCAACCTGATCAGGTCGGCACCTTTCCAAATGCCATTGTCTTCCCGGTTACCGTGCTGAGCGCGCTGCGCACCTACTATGCCGGCACCGCGCTGGACTTCGGCGAAATCGGCAACATCACCAACGCGTCGCTGCCCGGCACGCCGCAGCGGACCAACCCGGCAAACCACGTTTTCGTGCAGAGTTCGGGTGCTTACTCGGTAACGCTGGCGTCGCAGAACGCCTTCAAGCTCAAGAAGCCGGGGGCTGCCACCGCTCAGGACGAAATCAGGTACAGCTTGCACTTCCTCGGTCTTGACCGCGACGACTCGACAACCCCCACGCCCGGCGCGATCGCGTTTACGCAAAGCTGCCAGCGGGCTACCCTGTCGTCAGTGGGCAATTCGCTGCCGGTCGTCGCCACCTTGCTGGAAGGCGGCTCGGGCAAGAACCCCTCGCCGACTTACTCCGATATCCTGACCGTAACGGTGACGCCGCTGATCTACAGCGATCCTGCGACCACCGCTTGCGGCACGCTGTAAGGGCGAACGAAAAGACAGACGGCCCGCTCCCCTAAAGGGAGCGGGCCGTCTGCTTTTGCACGATCCCTTGGAGAGGGACGGGTTCAGCGCGGTTCGATGCGGAAGCTGATGTTGCCGGTCTGGCCGTCCAGCGGCATTTCGAGCGCCAGATCGTGATCGGCGATCTTCGCGCTGTCTGACTGGCTGACCACGGTCGAACCTGCATCGGAAAGCGGTACTTCGACGCCATCGACCAGTAGCGTGGCCGAAGCGAGCTGCGGCGAGTAGTCCGCCACCACCTGATAGCCGCGCGGGCTGTTGCAGAATTCCTTGAGCATGCCGAGCGAGGTCGTGCCGGCCACCGCAGGCGCGGTGGTGACATCGACATTGGCGCGGCAGATCACCGGCACATAGCCAACCAGGCTGATGGTGAACTGGGCCCCGCCGGCTTCGACCGACGGTGCAAATGCCCCTGCGGGCAGTGCGGAAGCGCACAGCGCAGCGACCGCAACAACTGGTTTGATAAGCTTCATTAGTCCGGACTCCCGAATTTCGTCGGGTTGCTAAATGACACGTCAACCTCAATGCCGGGTCACTGGGGAGGGTTAACCGCGAGTTAGGAGAAGACGCGTGCCAAGGCAGAACCTTGCCGGGCGGGCGGCACGACAATGCCGCATCAAATCGTTCAGAATCAATGGAAAGGCTGGCTGTAACTGTTTCAACGTCCGGATCATGAGCGCACCGAATGCCGCAATTCATAAACAATGCGGGCGGATCTTTTCCGCATCGTGCTCGTCTTTTTATGCGAGCCTACTCGGCTGCCACGTAATCCGCATTCACCAGTTGGTCTGAAGTGTCAGGAATGAGTGGTCAACGAGTCAGGCCTTGACACCCCCACGAGAAGAGGTTTCACGCGTCGAGAACACGGTCGGAAGTTTTGTCTGTCTGTTATTCAGCTAAGGGGTTGCGGCATGAGTGCCGAAGGAAGTGGAACCGAAGTCTGGTGGACGAAGTGTATTTCGCGAGCTGTCGAGGCGTCCCGCGTGGGGGTTTGGGCATGGCAGGTCGCGACT
>JANYEY010000125.1 GCA_025359685.1 Sphingomonadaceae bacterium
GAAGATGTTGTTGGCCAATGTGACTGTTGCGAATGCTGTTGCCAGTAGCGCCGGATGAGTTAGCTGCGCCACGATTGAGCCGACCGGGCCGGTTGTTCCCGCTGCAGCGAATGCTCCCGCCGCGATCAACGCCAGTTGGAACGCGCCTGGTGGCGACAGGAAGCCTGCGCAAAGCAATGCAGCGCTCACTATTCCGAGCATGATCGCAAGCCTGAAGCGGTGTGCTTCGTCTCGAAGGCTGATCCGATCGGAGAAGTGCCCGCAGATAATCATGCCAAGCGCTTGCACCAAGAGAATGCCCGCTGCGGCCTGCCCTGCGGAACTCACCGAAAGGTGATGAACGCGGCCAAACCAGCTGGGCAGCCACGCCGTAATAGCGCCACTGACAAACAGTTGCAGGCCGCTGGCGAGGTAGACCAGGCGCAGGGCGGGCGAAGCGATGACGCTTTGCAGTGGAACGCGCGTTTTTGTCTGCGCGGGAGCCAGCCGTCGTTCCCGCGCGACCAGCGCAAAGCCCAGCGTAAGGATCACGCCAAAGATCGCCATCGCAGCAAACGGGGAGCGCCAGCCGTAGTGCGCGGCAATTGTGCCGCCCAAAGCGACACCGATCACCGAACCAAGCGGGCCGCCCGCCATGAAGCTGGCAGTCAGCACGGCCCGCATCCGAGCCGGGAAAGCGCCGATAATCACCGCCAGGCCGACACTGCCATAAGCAGCCTCACCTACGCCGATTAATGCGCGGGCGGACAGCATTTCGCCATAGTTCCGGGCAATCCCGCACAGCAGCGTCGCCAAGCTCCACAGCAGCGCCATGACAACAATTGCCCTGACCCGGCCAAACCGGTCCGCGACTAGCGACAGCGGGACGGTAAGCACCCCAACCATAAGCGGGATGATCGCGCCAAGCCGGCCCAGCTGTTCGTCGCTGAGCGTCCACGCGGTCTTGAGCAGGGGGAAGACCGCTCCGAGCACCTGCCGCGACATATAGTCGGACAGCATCAGTCCCATGATCAGGGCAAAAATGGCCCAGCCATAGCCAGTAGCATTGGCCGGGCCATTCTCCCCTCCCAGGGAATTGTGAGCCTGATCAGGCAGCAACGCGCATTCCTGGCCGCGCTGGCACGCGATTGGGCAGCCATCCGTTCTTCTCGAGCGTTTCATCGACGCTTGAATAGAATTCGCCGATCTTGTAGATCGCCTTGGCTTCCTTGCCGCTGGCGATCGGGCGCCACAGCTCTTCGGAAATCCGCACCGCCTTTTCGATCTGCTCGACCGACGAGGCGCGCTCGCCCTTGCGGCCCCACAGGTTGTCTTCCTGCCCGACCCGGACGTGCAGACCCATCGCGATGCCCATCGTGATCAGCGGATACATCGAGCGCATCAGGCCCTCGACCGTGCAGACTGCGTTCTGCGGCAAGCGGTTGACGAACTCCATCAGGTTGCGCGGATTGGGACCGTCATGCCCCCCGCCGATCGCCACCCAATTGCACACCAGCGGGCCCATGTAATGGCCATTGCGCACCAGCCGTTCGACCGTTTCAAGGTCGCGCGCGCAGCCTATCTGGAAATGGGTCTGGATGCCCGAAGCGGTCAGGCGCTTCATGTGTTCCTTCATGAACTTGGGACCGGCCTCGTAGAACATCTCGGTATAGGCTTCGTGATAGTCGTCCCACATCGTCGTGCCCTTGGCATCGTCCTCGGTGATCAATTCCATCACGTTCATCTGGTTTGTGTTGACCGCGAGCGTAACCTGATCGGGCACCGGCTTGAGGTCAGCGAGCATGTGCCGGGTATCGTCGGAGAGCCATAGAGCCGCCTGACCATCGCCTTTGGGGGCAAAGCTGATCGAACCGCCGACCTGCAGCACCATGTCGGGGACAGCAGTGCGCAGCCGGTCGAGCATTTCGTTAAACCGGTCGAGATCCTTCGATCCTGTGCCGTCGGGCTCGCGCACATGGAGGTGGAGCACCGTGGCCCCGGCGTTGTAGCAATCGACCGCCTTCTGGACCTGCTCGGCAAACGAGACCGGAATGTCGTCGCTGTCCTGCGGCATGAAGCTCGGCGCATAAGGCGCGACCTGGATGACCAGCTTTTCCTGATTTTCAGGGAGCAGGCTTTCATCGAAAAATTGCATGGGTCTTCTCCTCTTTCAGTTCAGTAGGGTTTGTTTCCAATGATCCCGGCGCGCTCCATCCGGCGGACGCAGGCCGGGTAATCCATCACCGCGTAATGCTGGGTGCAGCGGTTATCCCAGATTGCCACGTCGCCGGGCTGCCAGCGCCAGCGCAGCTGGTATTCGGGGATCGCGGCGCGTCCGATCAGGTAGCTCAAGAGATTTGCTCCGCCAGGGGCGAAGTCCTGCCCGTAGCGGACATTGTCGGAGGTGTGGAAATTGGTGAAATGGGTGGTGAAGCCGCAGACGAACAGCACCTTTTCGCCGGTTTCAGGGTGGGTGTGGACCACCGGATGCTCAGCGTCAGGGAACTGCGCCTTAAGCGTGAGGCGCTTCTCGTCGGGCATCCGCGCGCCAAAGCTCGCCTCGATGCTGTGGCGGGCCTTGAGCCCGTCAATCGTCGCCTTCACGTGATCGGGCAGATCGGCATAAGCCTTGGCCATGTTGGCCCACATCGTATCTCCGCCGACGGCTGGACATTCGATGCAGTGCAGCACTGCGCCGAGCTGGGGCGCATCGCGCCAGGTGGTGTCGGCGTGCCATGAGTTCTCGTAGAAATCGGGAGGCGAGTTCTCATCCTTGTAGATGCGGACCAGCCCCGGATAGTCGGGATCACTGCCTGCAACCGGATGATCTTCGAGGTCGCCGAACTGGCTGGCAAAAGCGATATGATCGGCGCGCGACAGGTCTTGACCGCGCAAGAACAGCACCTTGTGCTTGAGCAGTTCGGACCTGATCGCGCCAAATAGGTCGGCGTTCCGTGCGGCTTCAGCCAGCGACACGCCTGACAGCTCGGCGCCGATATGACAGGTGAGCGGCGCGGCCTTCATAGCACGAACACCGATGAGCCGATGGTCTTGCCCGCTTCAATATCGCGGTGCGCCTGGACGCAGTCCTCAAGCTCATAACGCTGCCCGATCTCGACCTTGATCCGCCCGGCGGCGAGGTGATCGAACCACTGGCCCGAAAGCTCGGCGCGCTCGGCCGGGTCGGCGTAGTAGTCGGCGAGCGCTGGGCGGGTGAAATAGACCGAGCCCTGGATCACCATCTGCATCGCCTCGATCGGCGGGAACGCACCAGAAGCCGTGCCGCAGCCGACCAGCACGCCGCGCCGTTTCAGGCTCTTGAGCGAACCTGTGAAGGTATCCTTGCCGACGCTGTCGAACACGGTCTGGACCCCAACCCCATCGGTCAGGTCCTTGACCCGTGCGGCAACGTCCTCGCGGCGGTAGTAGATGATCTCGTCGCAGCCGAGCGCGCGGGCGTGGTCCGCCTTTTCTTCGCTCGACACCGTGCCGATCACCCGCAGTCCGAGCAACTTGGCCCATTGCACTGCGAGCAGGCCTACCCCGCCAGCCGCAGCGTGGAGCAGGATGGTATCGCCCGTCTTGAGCCAGGGATCGGTCTTGAGCAGCCAGTAGGCCGCGCTTAGTCCGCGCATGGTCGAGGCAGCAGCAACATCAAAAGGAACCGCGTCAGGCAGCTTGTAAAGCGACCCGAAGGGCATCACACGTTCCGTGCTGTATGCTCCTAACGGACTGCCAGTATAGGCGACGCGGTCCCCCTCAGTGAAGCCGGTGACTCCCTCCCCGACTCCGGTGATTGTCCCGGCTGCTTCGACGCCCATGCCGCTGGGCAAAGGTACCGGGTACATGCCGGTGCGGAAATATGTATCGGCGAAGTTGCAGCCGACTGCGGCGTGGCGCACGCGCACTTCGCCTGGACCCGGATCGCCGACAGGATGGTCTTCGATCTGCAGGACCTCAGGTCCGCCGGTTTCATAGAAGCGCACTGTCTTGGCCATTTTTGGCATCCTCTCTCAAGCCTTGACTATACGCCCGTCGCCGACCATCATTTGACTAATCGCGTCAATTTGTGCACAGTTGACGACACAAGGAGGTCCAGGTGGAACTTGTTCGGGCCGCCACACTGACGGGCTATTTCGAGGTCGCGGCAGAGCTGAAGCTCGATACGCTGCCGTTGCTTCGCGATGCCGGGCTCGCGCGAAGTGTCGTGGCTGATCCTGACGGGATGCTCCCGGCACGCGCGGTCGCCCACTTGCTCGAAGCGAGTGCCAGCGCGGCAAATTGCCCCAGCTTGGCGGTGCGGATGGCAGAGCGCCGCACCATCGCTGATCTGGGTATGGTAAGCCTGCTTATCGCGCACCAGCCGACCTTGCGTGAGGCATTCAGTGTGATGCAGCGCTACCGCAACCGCATCAATTCTACACTTGTGCTGCAGGTCGATGAGCGTGGCGGAGTTGCAGTTGTGCAGGAGCAATGGGCGCTCGATCCGCCAATGGCTTCGCGTCAGGCAGACGAACTGGCACTGGGCGTGCTGGCCGGCCTGGGAGCGTGGCTGCTTGGCAAATCTTGGCAGATTGAAGAAGTCTACTCCGCCCATTTCGCTCCACAGTCATCAGACGGCGCGATTTATGCACGGCTGTTTGGTGCACCGATGCGCTTCGGCAGCGATTTTACCGGGCTGGTTCTCGCCGGGTCGCTGCTTGACGCTCCCAACCCGCGCGCCGATCCCGCGCTGGCTGCGCATGCCAAGCGCATGGCCGAAACAATGATGGCTGAGGCAGAGCGCAGCCTCAAACAGGAAGTCGAGGAGGCAATCTTGCTGCAACTTCCCGCGGGCGGTGCGAGCCTGGCTGCAACCGCGCGCGCCTTGGGCGTCCGCCCACGCACGCTGCAACGGCGTCTGGAAGTTGCTGGTCAGCTCTTTGCCGCCATTCTTGAAGCCGTGCGTCGGCGTCAGGCCGCTCGCCATCTGGCCAATCCTCGTCTCACGGTGACCGAGGTGGCGGAACTGTGCGGCTACGCCTCATTGTCAGCCTTCACTCGCTGGCACACCCAAGCCTATGGAATTTCACCACATCAGCTCCGCAAGAGGCCACCCGCATTTCCCTTAGAAAATGGACTCTAGTTTCATGCAACGATCCGCTCACAGAGGGAACGCAGAATGTCTGCCTTCCCCCCAATCCTGCGTTCGCGGCTGGTCAGCGATCGACCCGTTAGCAGACTGTCCCCCGTCAGCACCAATGGCACAGATTTGAGGTTGTGATTTAAGGAGGATTGGGTCTTCGTCGTAGTGACGAAGGAACGAAGATGAAGACCCAATCCTCCTTGAAAAAATCGCCGATGAAGGCCCCTGCTGAGCG
>JANYEY010000051.1 GCA_025359685.1 Sphingomonadaceae bacterium
TCACCGATCCGGCGGACCTTCTTGGCGTTGGGCTTCATCACGGTGTTGCCCATCGAGACCTGGCCATCGCCCGCGATGACGGTCTTGCCGCCCAGCTTGACGCCGATGATGGTGGTGCCGTGCCACTGGATCAGGCCGTGGCTGGAATTGTGATCAGTCATGCGCGGGATATATGCATGGTCCCGCGTGCTTCAAGTTTTGGTGGGTGCGAGCGATTTTGCGAGCGATTTGCGGACGCAAATCACGCACCTAACCAAAACTAGCTACCGTTTGGTCCGCCCGGGCCACCTTTACCAGCACCCGCACCGCCGGAGCCAACCTGGCCGATATTGCCGAACAAGTCTTCCAGGAAGCTACGGTTGCGGCCCAGCGTCGGCGTCTTGTCGCCATCGGGGCCAATCCGCGCAACGTGTTCAGCGCCAGAGCGCTCAACCGAGGTGACATTGCCCTTGTCGTCGAACACGATGTGGACGAGCAACTGCTCGGTCGTGTGCGGAGAATTGAACGCAGCCTGGCGGGTGTTGGTGGAAATGTAATACCAGTCCTGCCGGCCGAACTGGCTGACGAAGCTGGGCCGGCCAAGCACCTTTTCCACCGAGGTGCGGTTGTCGATCCCGGCCTGGACCGAATCGAGCAGCGCCCCATCGACGATATAGCCACGGTGATCCTTGATCGTCGCGCAGCCGCCGAGGCTGCCTGCGAGCAACGCACCTGCCAGAAGAAAACCGCTTACTCGCATCAATTGTCGCTCCGTCAGCCCGCTCGCATGTTGAAGGCAGGGGCCCTTTGATCTATCGCGGCGCCAGCCTTAGGCTGCCTTGCCGCGCTGCGCAACAAGGTGCTTGGAGGCTGCGCGTTTAACTGCAACTGAATGAAAAGGGACCTGCCCATGGGGCTGTTCGATCGCCTGATGGGCCGACGGACCGACGAGACCGAGTTGCGCCCGCTGTGGCACCGCGTGGTGGAAGTGGCCCGCGAACCGCAGTGGTATGCGAAAGGCGGCATGGTCGACACCGTGCCCGGCCGGTTCGACGCAATCACCCTGGTGCTAAGTCTAGTGCTACTGCGCATGGAGGCGAGTGAGGCGACCCGCGGGCAGACCGCACGACTGACCGAACTGTTTGTCTCCGACATGGACGGCCAATTGCGCCAGAGCGGCGTGGGCGATGTCGTGATGGGCAAACACATGGGCAAGCTGATGAGCGCATTCGGCGGCCGGCTCGATGCGTTTCGCGCCGGGCTTGCGGCAACCGATGACAGCGCGTTGATTGGCGCGATCGA
This sequence comes from Sphingomonadaceae bacterium, assembly GCA_025359685.1. GTDB lineage: Bacteria > Pseudomonadota > Alphaproteobacteria > Sphingomonadales > Sphingomonadaceae > Novosphingobium. The sequence continues at coordinate 1,282 of JANYEY010000051.1, forward strand.
GCGCAACATGACCTTGATCGACGGGGCCGATCCAGCGGCGATTGCCGGCGAAATGCGTCACATGGCCGCAAGTCTCGCCGCCGTGAGCGACGCCGACCTGATCGCCGGGACGGTGCCGAGATGAGCGAGATGTCCCGCCTGATCGACGCGCGGCAATTGCCGGAAAAGCCGGTCGAAGTGACCGCCAGCGCGGCCGAATGCGCAGGCTTGGCGAAGCGTTTCGACCTGGTCGCGGTCAGGCAGCTTAGCGCCCGCATCACGCTCACGCCCGATGGCCAGACGGTCCGCGCGCGCGGCGTGCTCGATGCCGATGTGGTGCAGAGCTGCGCAGTATCCGCCGAAGAACTTGAAGTCGGCGTGCACGAACCGGTCGAGCTGCAGTTCGTACCCCCCGCCACCGACCTGCCCGAGGAACTGGAGCTCGAGGCCGAGATGCTCGATCAGATCGAGATGGAGGGCGGGCGCTTCGATCTTGGCGAAGCACTGGCGCAGACGTTGGGGCTGGCGATCGATCCCTACCTTGAAGGCCCCGGCGCCGAGGAGGCGCGGCGCCGCGCCGGCCTGCTCGACCCGAGCGACGCCAGCCCGTTCGCCGCGCTGAAGGACATGTTCAAGAAGGACTGAGCAGGCGACTCAGAACGGGATGTCGTCATCCAGATCGTCAGCAAACCCGCCGCCCACGTTGCTGCCGCCCGAACGCTGGCCGCCAGCAGGCGCGCTGCTGCCTCCGCTACCACCGCCCCAATCGCCGCCGCCCGTACGCTGGCCACCGCCGCCGCCGCCACCTTGACCGCCGCCGGGCGCACCATCGAGCATGGTTAGCACCGAGCCGGGGCCCTGCAGCACCACTTCGGTCGAATAGCGATCATTGCCTGACTGGTCCTGCCACTTGCGGGTGCGCAGCTGGCCTTCGATGTAGACCTTGCTGCCCTTGCGCAAAAAGCGTTCCGCCACCCCGGCGAGCCCTTCGGAAAAGATCGCGACCGAATGCCATTCGGTGCGTTCCTGCTTCTCGCCGGTGTTCTTGTCTTTCCAGTTTTCCGAGGTGGCGATGCGCAGGTTGCACACCTTGCCGCCGTTCTGGAAGCTCTTGACCTCAGGGTCAGCGCCCAGATTGCCGACGATAATTACCTTGTTGACGCTGCCTGCCATTATTTCCTCGCTCTACAACCCAAGAGCGATTGCGCTCCAATAGGTGATTCCGGCGAATATGTAGGCTAACCCGAACAGGTATGCCAACATGAAGGCAGGCCATTTCCACCCATTC
>JANYEY010000082.1 GCA_025359685.1 Sphingomonadaceae bacterium
GACCAGCGGTTTCGGGATGCGCTGGCACCCGGTGATCGGTGGCCGTCACCAGCACAAGGGTGTCGATCTGGCCGAGCCAGTGGGTAGCCCGGTTTATGCCACTGCCGATGGCATGGTCAGCCGCGCTGACTGGTTTTCGAGTTACGGCCTGTTCATCAGTCTTGAACACGGCGGCAACATCCAGACCCGTTATGGCCACCTGTCGCGGCTCAACGTCGCTGCCGGGCAAGCTGTGCACAAAGGTGACCTGATCGGCTATGTCGGCACCACCGGCCGCTCGACCGGCCCGCACCTGCACTATGAAGTGCGGATCGCCGGCGTGGCCGTGAACCCCATTCCTTACCTGCAGGGCGGCGTCCAGACCGCCGTTGCACCCGCCGCAACCCAGGTTGCACTTGGCGGCGGTGAGGACGACGGGGAATAAGAGATTTAATTCGGTACGGGGCAAAGACCCCGGCCGGCTCCAGCTTCGGGAGGATGCTGGCAAAAAGGCGACGGGCAACCGTCGCCTTTTTCTTTTGAACCGATGCGACCAGCCCTTCGAGCCGGCTTCGCCTCCTCAGGGCGAGCGGAGCTTGGCGGACAATCCAATCGCCGCGGCCCCAAACTGGGGAGCGGCTCTGCCGCGTCTCGCAGGACCGCGCGCAGGCTTATGAGTTAACCCAGACCAAAGAATCCGTTGCGCCATTTAATCGAACGGTTAAATTGCCTCCCGAACCGCCATCAGCGCGGCACAGGAGAGTCACCGCAATGCACCCGTCCGTCCACGCCAAAGCCCATCCCGACAAGCCCGCGATCATCATGGCGGCAAGCGGCGAGACGGTTACCTATGCCGAGCTCGATGCCCGATCCAACCAGGTCGCGCAGCTACTCCGCGCGCGCGGGATCAAGACCGGCGACACGGTGGCTTTATGCATGGAAAACCATCCGTGGTTCTTTTGCCTGACTTGGGGCTTCCAGCGCGCCGGGGTGCACTATGTGTGCATCTCGAGTCGGCTGACCGCGCCCGAGCTGGCCTATATCCTTGACGACAGCGGCGCCAAGCTGCTGTTCGGCTCGGCCTACCTCGCACCGCTGCTTGACGAGGTCGAGGCGCTCAAGCCCGACGTGCCGCAGCTTCGCCTCGGGGTCGAGGCCGCGATCGCCGCGATGCCCGCCACTCCGATTGCCGACGAGCGCGCCGGGGTCGACATGCTCTATTCGAGTGGCACCACCGGGCGGCCCAAGGGGGTCAAGATCCCGCTGCCCGAAGACCCGGCGATCGACCAGACCAACGTCCTCGTCCAGCTCGCCATGATGGCTTACGGGATTGGCGAGAACGCGGTCTATCTCTCGCCCGCCCCGCTTTACCACGCCGCGCCGCTGCGCTGGTCGATGACCGTGCACAAGATCGGCGGCACGGTGGTGGTGATGGAACGGTTCGATCCCGAAGCCGCGCTGGCCACGATCCAGAAGTATGCCATCACCGACAGCCAGTTTGTACCGACCCATTTCGTGCGCATGCTCAAGCTGCCGCCGGACGTGCGCGCCAAGTACGATGTCTCCAGCCTCAAGTGCGCAATCCACGCCGCTGCGCCGTGCCCGGTGCCGATCAAGCAGGCGATGATCGAATGGTGGGGCCCGGTGCTTTACGAATACTACGCCGGGACCGAGGGCAATGGCTCGACCTTCATCACCAGCCACGAATGGCTCGACCACCCCGGCTCGGTCGGCAAGGCGCTGTCGGGCATCCTCCATGTCTGCGACGAGGACGGCGACGAAGTGCCGCGCGGCACCGAAGGGCAAGTGTTCTTCGAGCCGACCGAGGGGATGATGCCCTTCGAATACCACAACGACCCGGCCAAAACCGCCGACAGCAAGAACAAGCATGGCTGGTCGAGCCTGGGCGATGTCGGCTACCAGGACGCGGACGGCTATCTGTTCCTGACCGACCGCAAGAGCTTCATGATCATCTCGGGCGGGGTAAACATCTACCCGCAGGAAATCGAGAACCTGCTGGTGCTGCACCCCAAGGTGGCCGACGCCGCCGTAATCGGCGCGCCCGATCCCGATATGGGCGAAAAGGTGGTCGCAGTGGTCCAGCCGATGGACATGGCTGACGCCGGGCCGGCTTTTGCCGAAGAGCTCACCGCTTACCTCGCCCCGCAACTCAGCCGCGTGAAAATGCCGCGCCAGATCGATTTCCGCGCCGAGCTGCCGCGCGAACTGACCGGCAAGCTCTACAAGCGCCACCTGCGCGATGAATACAAAGCGGCCTACGACGCTGCCCAGACTGGAGCCTGACTGCCATGGCCACAATGACCGCACCGACCGCCTCGCCCGAAGATGCCATCGCGGTGATCGATCCGCAAAGCTACGCCGACTGGGACCCGCTGCTCGACCTGTTCGACAAATTGCGGAGTGAGAGCCCGCTGACCCGCATCGAAAGCCCAGGCGGCGAATTCGACCCGTTCTGGCTGGTCACCGGTTACGACGCAGTAATGCAGATCAGCAAGGACAACGCGGGCTTTCTCAACGCCCCGCGCGCGACCGTGTTTACGAACAAGACCGGCGAAGCCTTTGCCCGTCAGGTCACCGCGCAGCAGGGCGAGGAAAGTCCCAATCTGGTCAGCAGCCTCGTGGTGCTCGATGCACCCAAACACCCCAAGCTGCGCCGGCTGACGCAGGACTGGTTCATGCCCAAGAACCTGCGCACCATCGAAGCCGCGATCCGCGAGCTGGCGGCACGCACGGTCGACAAGTTGATTGCGGCCGGGCCGGAAGCGGATTTCGTCGAGTTGGTCTCGGCGCCTTACCCGCTTCACGTCGTGATGCAGATCCTCGGCGTGCCCGAGGAGGACGAGCCGCGGATGCTGTTCCTGACCCAGCAGATGTTCGGCGGACAGGACGAAGACCTCAACAAGTCGGGCCTGGCCAGCCTCACGCCCGAACAGATCCTCCAGATCGTGACCGGGGCGGTCAAGGATTTCGAGGCCTATTTCGCAGGTCTCGCCGCGCAGCGCCGCGCCGTGCCGACCGCCGATGTCGCCTCGATCCTCGCCAACGGGCAGATTGACGGGCTGCCACTGACGCCGCGCGATCTGGCGGGCTATTACATCATAATCGCCGCCGCCGGGCACGATACCACCAGCGCCAGCACGGCCGGAGCGATGCTCGCACTGGCGCGCGATCCCGAACAATTCGCCAAGGTCAAAGCCGATCGCAGCCTCGTTTCAGGGATTGTCGAAGAAGCGATCCGCTGG
>JANYEY010000025.1 GCA_025359685.1 Sphingomonadaceae bacterium
CACCGGCGGCTTCAAGCACAGCAACACGGTCGAAAACTTCTTCTCGATCTTCAAGCGCGGCGTGATCGGCACCTACCACCACATGAGCGAGGCGCACCTTGGCCGCTACTGCGCCGAATTCGACTTTCGCTACAACACCCGCACAATCAGCGACGCAGAGCGCACCGACGTTGCGCTGCTGGGCGCGATCGGGAAGCGCCTCACCTATCGGCGGACTGATCGACTCGCCGCCTAAGTTCGCTAAGCTGCCGGTCTGGCAAGGGGAGAGACGAAAGCGATGGTCCGGCAAATCTTGAAGTTGACCGATGCCACGTTGGCTGCGGGCGGAACCGCAATTGAGTTCACGATGGAAACGAATGACGGTGTATCTCGCCTCGTCATTCCGGTTGTCGATCTCCCCCTTTTTGTGCAGTTTTTCGCTGGTCTTGCGACTTTGACGGATGACGATGGCACTTTCCCGAAGGAACTAGACCCGATTCCAGTTCAAGGGCTGGGCATCCAAGACGGGTCGTCGCCTGATAAGACAATTCTTGTGGCAAAAATTGGCGCGGTCGCTCTGGCGCTGGAAATGCCACGTAATGAGTTAATCGGCATGGCACGGCGTCTTCTGCTCGCGGCCAGTGCACCGGCAACGGGATCGCGTCCGAACTAACAGACATCTGGCGCTCCTTTGAGCGCCAAGCGCCCTATTTCGATTGAGACTCTTTGCCCTTTGCCTTGCTAGGCTCGCGCGGCTTGGCGGGCATGTGCAGCGCCTTACCGAGCGCAGCGTTCATGCGCCGCTCAATCACTTCGGGGGCGTCGGTATCGGTTATGGCATTCGAACCATTCATTGCACCACCTCAAAACTGGGCCACGTCCTACGCGGGTCTAACCATCGAGCAGGCTGCTGGGATCGGAGCAGTAGCATACACATGGTCAATCGCCGAAGCCGCAATCGAGATGGTCTTGGGTGAATTAGCTCAATCGCCTAGTGCGCTCGGTCAGGCGCTCACAATCGCACTAGGGCCTGACAACCGCCTTCAGGCCTTGCGTCGCCTTTGCGCGACCTGGCGCACGTCTCTCAACGATTTCCGCAAAGCCGAACTTGGGGCAATTGATGAGATCGACAAGTGTGTAAAATGGATCACGGCCAATAAGGGCAGGCGGAACCAGATCGTCCACTACCTTTGGCATCGAACAGACGACAGCTCAATGCTGGGTCGTAAGCACGACACCCGCCCCTTGCACACCTATGAACAGCCGGTCGATAAATCGATCTCATTTTTGGTCGAAGACCTTCTTGCCTTCGCAAATGAGATCAACGGGTGCTCCGACCGTCTCTTTGCGGCCTTGCGAGAGGTTGAAAGTTTGCCAGCATGGCCGAGAAAACACGTTCCGCCACCTGATAGCATGACTCAAACTTGAAATCGGCTTCTGCAATCAGGTCGCCGCCGACTTCGACCATCGCCGGGGTAATCTCGACCGAAAGCCCCTGATTTCCGCGACTCGCCACCTGTTACGTCACCTATATAATTGCCGACTGTACGATGCACGGAGCTTGATATCGCTCATCGGTGTTACGTCGAGGTCAAAGGCCGGCAACCAGTTGCTGTAATGGCTCTTACTGACGGTGGCGCCCGAACTGTTTACCGCGAGCGGCGAAATTTCGTTGGCGGCACTCCAAACCGTGCCGGACGGCACGGAAGTTTTTGCCGAAGATATCACGTCAGTCGTCTCGTAACGCACGCCCATACGCAGGTTCGCCCGCACGGTCCCGATATCGAACTTGTGGTTCGACTGGATGTAGGGCGAGACCGTCTTCTCCGAGATGTGCCGGTCGGCCTGGAAATCGGCTAGGCAGGTGCCCGGGGCGGCGGTGCCGGTCCACGGGCGGCTGCAGATCCCAGCCTTCTGCTCAAGCAAGGTGATCAGGCCGGTCGTATCGATCTGGAAGTAGGTCGGAATGATCCCGGTGGCGTTCGAACCTTCCATTCCTGCAAGCCGAGGGGGCAACGCCGTCGCCACATAGAGCGAATCCGGCACGTCCAGACGCTCGAAGATGTTCGGATCAGGGTTCGCATCGATCCCGCCCCAGCTGTCGCTCTGGATGAAGCCGTAAGCCGAACGGACCTTGTTGTCGGTATAGGTCGCACCGAAATCGAGGCTGTCGATGAAAGATGCGTCGAAGTCCCAGTGCCCCTTCAGCGACACTTCGTCGATTGTATCCTTCATGTAGGCATTGCGGAACGCGTTGCCCGAAGGCCGGATGTTCGCTGCAGTGATTTCCGACCCCGGGTACATGTTGACCGAGATCACCGGCATGGCATGCGTGAAGTCGACGGTCTGGTTTTTCACGCCATAGATCGCGCTGCCGACAGCGATGTTGCTGCCATAGGGCGAGGTTGGCTTGCTTTCCGCAGTCGAGTGATGCGCATCGAATTCGAAACGCAGCGGGCCGTCGCCGTCATAGCGCAGATTGAGGCCGATGGACTTGTTGATCGAACGGTTTTTGGCCACCGCACCGGTGATCGCCAGATCCTTGCCCTCACCCGGACCGAAGGCTTCGGAATAGAAGTTCGGTCCGGCGGCGGGGCCATTGGTCCAGCTGCTGGTGGTATTGTTGTGGTTGAACCACACCCCGATGCTGTTGGTCCGCGCGTCGATCGTGTTTTCGGAGAAGGTGTAGTCGAGCAGCACCTGAAGATGATCGCTCGGCTTGATCTGCAGCACCGCCTGCCCGTTGATCCGTTCACGCGTGATATCGGTAAAGTCATACCCGGCGTTCTGGGTTACCTGATAGACATCGGTCGCCTTCGGGTGATTGGTCACCTGCGCAAAATTGCCGCGCCAGTCGTTGGCGTCAACCGGGAGTGAGCCCCAGTTGTTTTCGTTGCCGAGATAGCCTTCGCGCCAGCCGGCGTTGAACTGCGCCAGGCTGGCCCGGCGCTTCTGGTACGATCCGGTGATCAGGATACCCCAGGTATCATCGGCAAAGGTCTTGCTGAGAATGCCCGAAACCTCAGGCGTGATATTGGCGCCTTCGAAGGTGTGGTCATAAACACCCTTGGCCGCGAAGCTGCCCTTGAAGCCGGGGCGATCGAGCGGGCGCGGGGTCTTGATGTTGATCACTGAACCGATGCCGCCGGTGGGCAGCGAAGCGCGGCCGGACTTGTAGACCTCAACCCCGGCAACGCCTTCGGCGGCCAAGTTGGCGAAATCGAAGCTGCGCGAAGCCGGTGCCTCGCAGCAGCTGCCCAGACCCGAAGCGGGCATCTGGCGGCCGTTGAGCAGCACCAGGTTGAAATCGGGACCGAAGCCGCGAACGGTGACCTTGGAACCTTCACCGCTGTTGCGGTCGATCGACACACCGGTCACGCGCTGCAGCGCTTCGGCCAGGTTGGTATCGGGGAACTTGCCAATGTCTTCGGCCGAGATCGAATCGACCACGCCTTGCGAATCGCGCTTCAGATCGAGAGCATTGCGCAGGCTGGCACGGATCCCGGTGACGACGATCTCGTCGCCCTTGACCTCGTCAGCGCCGGCCGCGTCCTGCGCCAGCGCCGGCTGGGCTGCCAGGCCCATCGCGACAATCGAGGCCCCGATCAACAGTCGATCGAACCTGATTTTGCGCGAATCATTCATCAGCGAAGTCCTCCCCGGAAAAGCGCGCATTTCCTGCGCTGCCAACTAAATGTGAACGTTCACCTAAATGATAACGTTCACGCAGTCAAGCCTTGCGGCCATAGTTTCACCTGACTGAAAACCGCACCCGGTCCATCACCCGCCCGGTTTCATCGGTTAGTGCGAGGAGATGGCTGCCCTTGATCAGCGGCAGCTGCGGACTGCCCTGGGCCGGCGCAAATGGCTTGCCATCGAGGGTCAGCGAAAGGTTCTGGGTTTCGCCCGTGATCGTGATGCCAACCGACTGGCGCATGGCCGGAATATCGGGGTCAAAGGCATAGACCGCGCCCGAAACCGGATTGGCAATGCGCGGCCGCCGGGCAAAATCCGGCGCTGAGGCGAACGTACCCTGCGACGTTCCGGGCATGAACCATTCGCGCCGCGGCGGCTCGCGCAGTGCGGCGAAATCGACCTGGCCGGACTGCACGCCTTCGGGCCGGGCCGGCTGCTTGCCCGGCTGGGTGCGGTGCAGGCCAAGCATCACGTCACGCCACACCGGAGCTGCGCCGCTGGTCCCCGAGATCGCGCGCATTGGGTCACCTTCAAGATTACCGACCCACACTGCAACGGTGAAACGGTCGCTGAAGCCGATGCACCAATTGTCGCGCATCGCTTTGCTGGTCCCGGTCTTCGCTGCAGTCCAGAACGGCAACCGCAAGGCCGAATCCACCCCGAAGGTACTCGCCCGTGCGCTGGGATCGGACAGCACGTCCCCCACGATCCACGCCGCCCCGGGATCGAGGATCTGGCGCGGGGCCTGCGTTGGATCGTTGGCCAGAATCCGGATCGGGCTCGCCATTCCGAGGTTGGCGAGCGTGCGATAGGCGTTGGCCTGCTGCAGCAGCGTCACCTCCGCCGAGCCGAGCGCAAGGCTGAAGCCGTAATAGGACCCATCGCCTTCAAGCCCATCGTAGCCCAGGTCCCACAGCCGGTCGCGAAAATCCTGCACCCCGTCGAGCAGCAACGCGCGCACCGCGGGGACGTTGAGCGAATTCGCCAGCGCACGCCGCGCCGAAACCGAGCCCATGAAGGCGTTGTCGTAATTGCGCGGCACATAGAGCCCCGAGGCGGTGTCGAGCTGCACCGGCGAATCGTCGAGGATTGAGGCTGCAGTCAGCCACTTGCGCTCGATCAGCTGGGCGTAGAGGTGCGGCTTGAGCGTCGATCCAGCCTGGCGCGGGGCGGACGCGCCATCGACCGAGGCGGCGGTCGAGCCCAGTCCCACCCCGCCGACGTATGCCAGCACGTTACCGCTCTTGTTATCGAGCACCACCACCGCACCATCGCGCACCCGGCGCGGGCCCAGCCCCTGGAGCTGATGGCGCAGCGCATCATTGGCGAGCGTCTGGACCGCCGGATCGAGCGTGGTCGTCACCTTCATCCCCGGCGCAGTCAGCAGGTGCGCGGCAAGATGCGGCGCGAGCGCGGGGTCGAGGCTATGCAAGCGTCCAGCATTGGCCGCAGCATCGGCAAGCGCGCCAAGCGCGGGGCAATCGGCGGCCGGAAGCAACCGGCAAGCGCGCTGCGCCAGCACCGGCGGCGCGGCAGCCGGATCGCGCAACAGCGCGGTGAGCAAAGCGGCCTCGCGCCGATCGAGCTTGTCCGGGCTCTTGCCGAACAGCGCCAGCGCCGCCGCGCCGACCCCTTGCGTCTCCCCGCGAAACGGGGCGAGGTTGAGGTAAACTTCGAGGATCTCGTCCTTGTTCCAGCGGTGCTCAAGCGCCCAGGCGGCGCGGATCTGGCGCAGCTTGTCAAACCAGCCGCGCGCACCCGGGCGGCCGATCTCGGGCCACAGGAACGCGGCCGCCTGCATGGTGATGGTCGAAGCGCCGCGGCCACGCGCGCCTTGGGTGCGGTTGTAGAGCGAGCCGCCGAGCGCCAGCCAATCCACCCCGCCATGGCTGGCAAAGCGGTGATCCTCGGCCAATACCACATCGCGGCGCAGTTCCGGGCTGATCGAGACGAGCGGCGTCCACGCCAGCCGCCGCATTGCATAATCGACCCGCACTTCATCGAGCAGGCCGCCGTTGCGGTCATACAGCCAAGCCTCGCTCGATTTCCAATTATCCTTGAGGTCGGCGAAAGCCGGCACATCGGGCGGCGCGGTGCGCCAGTCGAGCACCGCGCCAAGCAGCCCGAACAGCACCGCCGGTCCCAGCAGCACCCGGTTGCGGCGGCGCTGCGGCAGGTAGGCTAAGAAGCCCACACCGTCACCGGAGCAATCGGGAACTGACCGCGGATTTCGGGTGCATACATCGCCTCGACCCGCGCCGGGGGCAGCGCGAAAGTGCCTGCCGTGTTAAGCCGCAGCGTATATTCGATCACGGTGGTCCCGCGCGGCAGCCAGTCGAAGAACGCTTGCCAGGTACTGCGGCTGCTCTGGCGATAGGCCGGCCAGGCGCCTTCGCTCTTCTCGTCCGCCTGAAGCTGCTGCGATTGCCCGCCGAGCGAGGACATCACCACCGCGCCTGGTGGCAGCGGATCGGACAAGGCAACCCAGGTCCGCTCGGCGCTGGCCTCGATCGTCAGGCGCACCCGCACCACATCGCCTTGCGACAGTTTGCCCGCCTGCTTGGCCGACACGACCGTCATTTCGCGGGTCAGCTTGTACCCGGCGTTGAGCGGCTGGGTCAGCGGCACCGCGGCGTGCACTGCAACCATCGCCCACGGACCCGCCCCGCCGCTTTGCGTCAGGGTCAGCGGACCGTCGATCAGCGGAAGTTGCGCCGGGGCACTGCCAGCCGGACGCGGCCAGGTGAGATCGATGATCCCGCCGCCCAGCGCAACATGCGTGGTGCCCGCGATGGCGGACGCCGGATACTTGGCGGCAAAGCGCCGCGAGACCACCGCGCCCCAGGCATTCGCCGGGGTGGTATCCCAGTGGCCGCGCACCTGTCGCGCTCCCGCACCGACCATCATTCTGGGAACGTCGCCGGCCCAGGCGGACTTGCCCATCACCGCATCGAGCGCCTTTAGCGCCATCTCGTCACCGCTGGTCATCATCCACCACGGCGCGTTGTTCTTGTCCGAAAGATCGAACCGGGTGCCTTCGTAGACCAGCCGCTTGCGCAGCTCGCCCTCAGCGGCGGCACGCAGGATCGCGGCGCGCGGCGCACCGGGCAGGCGGTCGAGCGCGACGATCCAGTCGGCGAGCGCCGACGTGGGCATTTCGGCCGGAACCATGTCGATCTTCGCCACCAGCCCGGGCTTGGCCGCTCCGGCGCGCGCCAATGCGCTTAGCGCCGCGATCCGCACCAGCCGTTCGTCCGCCTCGAAATGGCGGCTACGGTCGATCCGCCCTTCGACCACGCCTTGCAGCCCGGCAACCATCTTGGCCTTGGCATCATCGGGCAGCGGCAGCCCCGCAGCACTGGTTATTGCCAGCACATAGGCGGTGAGCTCGCTCGATCCCCGCAGCTGTGCATCGGGCCAGTATCGCACCAGTCCGTCGCTATCGAGATAGGTCGGCAAGGCCGCGGCCAGTGCAGTCCAGCTGGCGCTGTCGCCAGAGACAACGATCTTCGACAGGCGCTGTTCGAAGCAGTCGTACGGATAGGCGGTCATGTATTCGCGCACCCCGCCAAGCGGCGCGGCCAGCGTGTCGCTTAAGTCAACGGTCACATAGCCGCCGGGCAGTGCGCCCTGCGGCGCGGCGATCACAGGCGCTGGATCGCCGACTCGCAGCAGGCTCGCCGCCCAGACCTCGACCGGGACGGCCGGGATGATTTCCTGCGTCGCAGTCAGGCTGTCGCTCGCCTTGCCGTCATTGCTGCGCGCCTTGACCGTCCACTTGAGCACGCCCGGCGCCGGCGGCGCATCGAGCGACCAGCGCACTTGCCCCGCGCCGCCCGCGGGAAGCGAGATCGTCTGCGGCTGGACCGCGGCGACCGCGGGCTCAAGCTGCGGCTCAGCGGTAATCTTCATCGCCTTGTCCGAGGAATTGCGCAGCGTGAACACCGCGTCATAGTGATCGCCCGTTCGCACGATGGCCGGCAATCCCGAATAGAGCGACAGGTCCTGCGCGGTGCGAATGGCGGTTTCGCCAGTGCCGAACAGCTGCGCACCATCGGTGGCGACAGCGACCAACTTGAAGCTCGACAGCGCATCGGACAGCGGCACCGCGACATGCGCCTCGCCATTCGCGTCGAGCGTTACATGACCCTGCCACAGCAGCACCGGCTTGAAGTTCTCGCGGTTGACCCCGGAGGCATCGCCCGCCCCACCGCCGCCGCCGGCGGCGACCGCCTTCTTGCCGTAATGCCGCTTGCCGACGACCTGCATCTGCGCGGTCGAGGTGGCCACTTCGAGGTTGCGTTCGCCCATCATCGCGCTGAGCACATCCCAGCTCTTGTTAGGCATCAGCGACAGCAGCGCTTCATCCACCGCAACGAAGGCAACGTCGGCGCTGGTGGCCGGGTGGCCGGAGGGATCCTTGACCGCAACAGTGACATTGGCGGTTTCGCGCACCGCGTATTTCGGCTTGTCGGTCTTCAGGGAAACGCCCAGCTGGTGCCCTTCCCAGCCCACCTTGATTTTGGCCAGCCCGATCCGGTAGCTTGGCTTGCCGAGATCGACCGTGGCGGTCGGGCTGGCGGCATCCTGGCTGAAGAACGGCAGGTTCCAGTCACGCGCCATATCGGCCAGCCACAGGCTGCCGCCTTTGACTCGCCCGCGCACCGCCATCACCGAGACGTAAACGTTGGGCGCATAGCTCGCCGGCAGCTTGACCTCGACCACCGGATCCGCGCCCGACAGCTGGGTGACGAAGCTGGAGAGCACACCTTCACGCTCGACCGTGACCAGCGCCTGCGCCGCGCGGAATGGCATGCGCACCTGGAAGCGCGCGGTATCGCCCGCCTTGTACTCGGTCTTTTCGGGGATCAGGTCCATTCGGTCGCCATTGTCACCGCCGAACCACCAGTCATTCTTGCCCGCGAGCCAGACCGACTGCACGGCGCGACTTTCCCGGCCCTGATCGTCCTTGGCGCGGGCGATCATGGTGACCTCGCCCGAAATTCCCGGCGCGAGCTTGCAGCTCGCTCGCCCGGACTTGTCGGTGCGGGTGACGCACCCGCCGGGCAGCTTGGTGACCCGTTCCTGGTTGTCATAGGCATAGAACCCGCCGATCAGCCGCCGCCGCGCGGTGAGGATTTCGCGCGAATAGAGATCGACCTGGACGTTCCGCCCCGCCAGCGGCTGGCCATCGAGCCCGATCACCACGGCCTGCAGCCGCAAATCGTCACCGCGCATCATCCAGCCGTCGGTCTTGAGACCAACCTGCAGCGCCGCGGGATACAGCGTCAGGCGGCGGCCCGCCGTCATCGTTTCACCGTTGGCATCGGCATAGTCCATCTCGACACTCAGCGAGACCGGCTGGGTAATCTGCTGGCTCACCGGCAGATCGACCTTGGCCGTCCCGTCTGCGCCCAGCGTGGCGGGCAGGGTTTCCGCAAAGGGCAGCGTCGGTTCGGGAGCCTGCTGGTAACTGTCGAGCGGGCGGGTGCCTTCCGTCAGTGCTTCGCCGCCAAAGGTGAACCCATCCCAGCCCTTGGGATCGGGGGCATAACTGTTGTAATCGGTGCGCAAGGTCACCGGCAGGCCGCCTGCGCCGCCCCCCGAAAGATAGCCAACGAACAGCGCCAGCGGAACTGACCCGGGCTGGACCAGCGCGTCCTTCGGCCCCTGGATCGTCGCGCGCATGTTGGGCAGCTTGTATTCGTCGACGCGCACCAATTGCCCGGTGTAGATCGTCTTGTCGCCGACCTCGATGGTCAGATCGTAATCACCCAGCGGCGCGCCTTGCGGCACGTTCCATTCGCCTTCGCTAGTGCCACCCGCACCGATCGTTACCGGCTGCGAGAACTGGGTATCGCTGCCCTGGTGACGGAACACGAGCTTGCCGGTCAGGCCATTGGGATAGGCAAAGCCCGCGCCCACCGGGCGGCGCATCACCTGCTTGAAATGAACCGTTTCGCCCACCCGGACCAGCGCGCGATCGAACACCGTATGGATGATGTCATTCTGGTCCGAGGAACCGAACGACATCTCGAAGTCATAGGGCGAAATGCCCTCGTTCCAGTTCGACAGGGTGAAGCTCATATCGCCGTTTGCCCGCGCCGAAACCATCAATGGCGGATCCTGTTCCTCGTCACAGCCGCCACCCAGGTTCGGTTCGGCAAGGATGCCGCCAATCTTGAGCAGTCCGGTCGCGTCGGTCTTGCCGAAGGCCATCAGCTTGCCGTCGCAGGCGTTGGAAATGCGCACCTCGGCCCCGGCAACCGGCGCCGCATCGGCGAGCGAGGTGACCCAGACCAGCGAGCTTTCGCGGCCCCACTTAAAGTGCACCGCCATGTCGGTGACCAGCGCCCCGGTCGCGACATAGCGCGGCACCGGGCGGCCAAGCAGCGCCGCACCCAGCGCCGGACTGGCCAGCTCGACCACGTGGAAGCCCTTGCCCGGCAGCGGAATGCCGACAACTTCGAAGTCTTTGCCCTTGCCCGGCAGGCCCAGCTGCAGGGCGCGGCCACCCGGCATCAGCAGCGGCTTGTCTCGCGTATGGTTGATCGCGGTGCTGGTGCCGTCCTTGTGTTCGGTATAAACGTAGTCACGGTTCTCGGCCTTATCGAGCCGGCGCAGCCAGGCCGCGATCTGCGCGTCGTCATCGGCCACGCGCTGGCTTTGCCCGGCGATTGAGGCGGCCTTACCGGCGAGCGAAGGTTCGACCGCGCGCACCGTCACCGGCAAGCTCGCGCCCTCGCTCGCCTCGATGATCCCGAAGGCGGCCGCGAATTTGACCAGCGGCGGCGCCAATGCAAAGCGCACCGGCAGCGGAAAGCGCGTCGCATTGGCCAGCGGCCGGCCCGACAGGTCCCTGATCCCGCTGGGGAGCACCACCTGCGCGGTGCTGTCGGCCGGGAAGCCGCCAGCAAAATCGAGATCGGAAACCTGCGCGGCATTCTTCTGATCGTCGTCGACCGTCGGTGCGCGCTCGGTCCCGTCGGCAAAGCGGAGCCGCACCCGCATCGCTACCGCACGGTCGATCGGCGCGGTAAAGCGGACATGCGCCGGGGTGATCGGGTTGCACGCGGCGCGGCCATTGACCCGGCTGCATTCGAAATTGGCGGCAAAGCCTTCGCGCACGGTGAAATCATAGCGCTGATCGCGGCCCGCTGGCTTGCCCGCGGGGCTGACGATCGTGCCCGGCCAGACCAGCGACATGTCATGCTTGGGCGGGAGCGGACGGCGGCACTTGAGCGCCAGCACATTGCGCAGCGCCGTGCGGCGCGCGGTAGCGTCGCTGGGCAGGTCATCGCCGACCTGTGCATCGGTCAGGAAGCTGGTGCGGCGGTAGTCGCTACTTCCCAGCCCATCGAGGATCTGGTCGACGGTCGAAGCCGGAAGCACGTCAACCGCCGCCGCTTCGCCGATCCCGTCGACCGCGCAACTTGCTTTCGCGGCGACCGAGGCCGGGCTTGCTGGCACTGTAGTGGCGACCAGGAACACCTGATCCTCGTCGATCTCGTCATCGCCGAAGCCGGGTGCGAGCACCGCGACCACCGCAGGACCGCCGGTGTCGATCGCAAAGCTGGTCTTGCCCTGCATCCGCCCGCCGCGCAGCGTGGCAAGGCCGGGCCGCAACTCGACTTTGCAGGTGATGCCGCCGGGCAGGGCGCGGCCGAATTCGATCACGAAGGTCTGCTGGTCGGCCCAGCGCCCCGCCGAGGTACCGGGACAATCGCTTACCGCCGCCGGCTTGGCGCGCGGATCGCCCAGCGGCACCATCGCTTCGGAGAAACGCAGGGTGAAACGGTCAACCGCGCCGCTGCTTGCGCCACCCGTCCCCGGGGTGGCGAGTACGACTTGCGGCGGGGTATCGCCCTGCGCGGCCAGGGGGAGCAGCGCCAACGCGGGCAACAGAAGTTTCCAGCCAGCCTTCACGTTGCTCTCCCCTGAGTCGAACTCGGGCTGAGTGTCACGCAATTACTTGAGCTTGTCTATCGAGCGGCGGTCATATTCCGGTGCCTAAACATGGCATTTCAATAACTGCGCGGAAGTCCCAGTACGTGCTCGGCAAGGTAGCTCAGGATCAGGTTCGTGCTGATCGGCGCGACGGTGTAGAGCCGCGCCTCGCGGAACTTGCGCTCGACATCGTATTCCTCGGCGAACCCGAACCCGCCGAAGGTCTGCACACACATGTCGGCGGCCGCCCAGCTGGCTTCGGAGGCGAGCAATTTGGCCATGTTGGCCTCGGCCCCTGGGTTGCCTCCCTGATCGTAGGTCTGCGCCGCATGATGCACCATCAGCTCGGCCGCACGCATCTGCGCATAACACCGCGCGATCGGGAACTGGACGCCCTGGTTCTGCCCGATCGGCCGGGCAAAGACGCTGCGGTCCTTGGCGTAAGCGGTGGCCTTGTCGATGAACCACTTGGCATCGCCGACGCATTCAGCTGCAATCAGGATCCGCTCGGCGTTCATGCCGGAGAGGATGTAGCGGAAACCCTTGCCTTCCTCGCCGATCAGGCTCGAGGCGGGAATGCGCAGATCGTCGAAGAACACCTCGGTGGTCGAGTGGTTCATCATTGTGCGGATCGGCTTGATCGTGAGGCCGTTGCCAATCGCGGCGCGCATATCAACGAGGAAGATCGACAATCCTTCGGTCTTGCTCGCCGCCTCGTCACGCGGAGTGGTCCGGGCGAGCAGCAACATCAGGTCCGAATGCTCGGCGCGGCTGGTCCAGATCTTCTGGCCGTTGATCACGTAATGGTCGCCGTCCCGCACCGCGACGGTGCGCAGGCTCAACGTATCGGTGCCGCTGGTCGGCTCGCTGACCCCGAACGCCTGCAGCCGCAGCGAGCCATCGGCGATACCCGGAAGGTACTGTGCTTTCTGTTCAGGCGAGCCATACCGCAGCAGTGTGTTCATGATGTACATCTGCGCATGAGCCGAAGCCCCGTTGCAGCCTGAGGACTGGATTTCCTCCATGATCACCGCAGCGGCATCAAGCTTGAGCCCCGAACCGCCGAATTCTTCAGGGATCAGCGCAGCGAGGAACCCGGCCTTGGTCAGCGCATCGACAAACTCGCCCGGATAAGCCCGGTCGCGGTCTTTTTCGCGCCAGTATTCGCCGGGGAATTCTGCGCACAGCGCCTGCACCGCACGGCGGATTTCGGCGATATCCTGGCTCTCGGTCATCAGTTGCGCCCCTGCCGCGGCCGCTGCGCTCCCCCTTTGCCGGGCACTCGGAACTGGCGGTGGGTGAACTCGCCGTAATGGACACCGCTGCCGCGCTCCAAGTCAGCCACGGGCGTCAAGCCCTGCCCAACTACATCATTTCCAACGCCACGGCGGTGAGCGACGTTCTGGAGGTGGCGTTGCTCCTTAAGGAGGCGGGGCTCATGGTGCCCGGCGACTCGCCGCGGCTGCACATGAACATCATCCCGCTGTTTGAGACCATATCGGACCTGCGCGGCTGCGGCGCGACCATGACGCAACTCCTGGCCACGCCGTTGTATCGCAAGCTCCTGGCCGAGCGGGGTGGAACCCAGGAGGTGATGCTGGGGTATTCCGACAGCAACAAAGACGGCGGTTACCTCACCTCCAACTGGGAGCTCTACCAGGCAGAAAAAGCCTTGGTCGACGTCTGTCGCAGCGCCGGTGTGGGGTTGCGCCTGTTCCACGGCCGCGGTGGCACCGTGGGGCGTGGTGGCGGACCTAGCTACGAGGCGATCCTGGCCCAGCCACCGGGTAGCGTGGCCGGTC
>JANYEY010000101.1 GCA_025359685.1 Sphingomonadaceae bacterium
TCAACACACGTCGATCCTAGTTCGGCCCCGTCATTACCCCTGCGACAACAGGAGAGGTGGTGGAGCCGCCGGGTACCGCCCCCGGGTCCGCTGTGCCTATTGCACGCAACAATTTATCACCATAGCCGGGCGAACCCGGCAAGGACCTATATAGGCACTTCCAGCTTAATGTGAAGTGACCCTTCGAGACGCGTCCTGCGGACGCTCCTCAGGGCGAGCGGAATTGGCACAATATCCGTTCGCACTGAGGAGCCGCGCAGCGCCGTCTCGAAGCGTCGGCAGCGCCCTACTTCTTCAGCGCGTCCCGGATTTCGGTCAGCAGATCGACCTCGCTCGGCCCCGCATCGGCAGCTGCAGGCGGGTTCATGCGGTTGGCGAACTTGACCAGCTGGAAGATCACGAAAGCCAGAATCGCGAAGTTGAAGATCACGCTGACCAGGTCACCCCAGGCCAGCACATTGGCTCCGGCGGCCTTGGCGGCGGCGAGCGGCATGCCCTCGGTCACTTTGTCGGCCCCGCCCAGCACCACGTACTTGGCCGAAAAGTCGAGCCCGCCGAAAATTGCACCGATGATCGGCATGATGATGTCATCGGTCAACGCCGTGACGATCTTGCCGAAGGCCGCGCCGATGATCACGCCGACGGCGAGGTCCATCACGTTGCCCTTGTTCACGAACTCCTTGAATTCAGATAGCATTGACATGGCCAGTCTCCCCTAATTTCCCCGTCGCTGGCTTGTCTGGCATAGGACGCTGCACGCCTCAACAACCGATTGCGGGAGCATATTTGCATGCACGGTGCTTGAACAGCCTAATACACACGCTACATTCGCTGGCTTGAGGCGGCGTCGCCGCTTGTGTGGAGGGATGAAATCCATGTCCGAACGTCTTTCGAGCATTCTGCCGCGCGCTGCGATCGTCGCGGTGATCGCTGCCGGCCTGGGCGGCTGCGGGGTCAACTCGGTGCCCACCGCCGAGGAACTCGCCAAGAACAAATGGGCCGATGTGCAGGCTGCGTTCCAGGAACGCGCCAACCTCATCCCCAACCTCGCTGCCGTCGCCAAGGGTGCCGCCGAGCAGGAAAAGGGCATCCTCGTCGGGGTGACCGAAGCCCGCGCCAAGGCAACCAGCATCACGCTTTCAGGTGACGATCTCAAGGATCCGGCCAAGATGAAGGCGTTCCAGGACGCGCAGAACCAGCTGTCGGGCACGCTCGGCGGGTTCGGCCGCTTGCTGGCCAACACCGAAGCCTATCCCGAGGTGAAGAGCATCACCAATTACCAGATGCTGCAGAGCCAGCTTGAGGGCCAGGAAAACCGCATCCGCATCGCGCTCAAGGACTACAACGAAGCGGTGCGCGCCTACAACACCACGATCCGCACCTTCCCCGACGCGATCGGCGCCAAGGTCATCTACGGCGCCAAGCCGATGGTGCCTTACGAAGCGGCTACCCCGGGCGCAAATGTCGCGCCCAGCCTCGACGGAAAGGTCTAGGACCGGGCCATGACCGACCAGCCTGGCACCGCCGGGCGTTCTGTCCGGCGCTTTGCAGGATGCGCGCTGCCACTTGCGCTGGCGAGCGTCCTGCTGGCGCTGGCGGTGTTCATGCGGCCTACCTCGGCAACTGTTGCGGCGCCGTCAGCGCCGCCGCAGGCAC
Organism: Sphingomonadaceae bacterium; assembly: GCA_025359685.1. Lineage (GTDB taxonomy): Bacteria > Pseudomonadota > Alphaproteobacteria > Sphingomonadales > Sphingomonadaceae > Novosphingobium. The sequence continues at coordinate 1,657 of JANYEY010000101.1, forward strand.
TGGTCCAGCCAAGCGCTGCGGCAGCGCCGGCCAATTCGGACGGGTTGCAGTTCCCCGCGCTGACCGGCCCGGTGGTCGATGAAGCAGGCGTTATCCCCGATGACGTCGAGGCGCGGCTGAACCAGAAGCTGGTCGCGCTCAAGACCCAGTCGCAACGACAGCTTCAGGTGGTGACCGTCGCCAGCCTGCATGACTATGAAATCTCCGACTATGCCAACCGCCTGTTCCGCAGCTGGCAACTTGGCGACAAGAGCCGCAACGACGGCGTGATGCTGCTGATCGCGCCAAATGAGCGGCGCATGCGGATCGAAGTCGGTTACGGCATGGAGCCGATCATCACCGACGGCTTCTCGTTCCTGGTGATCAACAAGATCATCACCCCCAAGTTCAAGGCCGGCGATTTGCCCGGCGGGATCGAAGGCGGGACTGATGCGCTGATCCAACAGTTACAATTGCCGCCCGATCAGGCCGCGCAGATTGCCTCGCAGGCCAATGTGCAGCAGGCGCACGACCAGAAGGCGCAGCGCAACCAGTTCAATCCTGCCTCGCTGATCTGGATCGGTTTCTTCTTCCTGTTCTTCATTCTGCCCATGCTGCGGCGGATGCGCGGCGGGCGCGGCTATCGGTCGAGCGGGCTGGGCAACGTCATCCTGTGGAGCGTGCTCGACGGCATGGCGCGCGGCGGGAGCGGCGGTGGTGGCGGCAGCGACTGGGGTGGCGGCGGTGGCGGCTGGGGCGGCGGCGGCGGTTCGTCCGGCGGCGGCGGCGCATCGGGGAGCTGGTAAGCATGGCCCACAACTTCACCCTGACCGACGCCGAACGCGATACAGTAAGCAGCGCTGTCGCCGAGGCGGAAAGCCACAGCGCGGGCGAGATCGTGACGATCATGGCCGAACGGTCGGACAGTTATCACGATGTCGCGCTGGTGTGGTCGGCGCTGGTCGCCTTCCTCGCGCTTGGGGCACTCGCTTATGCGCCGCAGTTATACCTGGGCCTGATCGACCGGGTGACCGAGGCGTGGCAGCCTGACTGGCACCCGGGCAAGGTCTTCGCGCTCGCGTTGTTTGCCGCCAGCTTGAAGTTCCTCGCCATGTGGCTGCTCCAGCTGTGGCAGCCGCTGCGGCTTGCGCTGGTCCCCGCCCCGCTCAAGCACGCCCGCGTTCGCCGCCGCGCGGTGACCAATTTCAAGATCGGCGCCGAACGCCGCACCCATGGGCGCACCGGGGTGCTGATTTACTTGAGCCTCGCCGAGCGCCGCGCCGAGATCGTCGCTGACGATGCGATCGCGGCCAAGGTCGCGCCCGAAGTGTGGGGCGCGGCGATGGCGACGCTGGTCGGCGAAATCCGCAGCGGTCGCGCCGCGGCCGGGCTGGTCGGAGCAGTGGAGCAGGTCGGTGCGGTGCTTGCCGAGCACTTCCCGCGGGCCGATGACGATGTCAACGAACTGCCCGATCGGCTGATTGAGGTTTGATGTCCGACGAACCCGAACAGATTCAATGGCAAGGCAAATTCATCACCGCGCGCACCCGCGGTAAGTGGGAATATGTCACCCGCGCCCGCGGCATTCGCGCGGCGGTGATCCTCGCGATCGACGCGGAGGACCATGTTCTACTGGTCGAGCAATATCGCGTGCCGCTGGGCAAGGCCTGCCTCGAATTGCCCGCTGGACTGATCGGCGACGATGACAGCTCGCCCGACGAAGACCCATCCACTGCCGCCGCGCGCGAGCTGGAGGAGGAGACCGGATACCGCGCCGAGCGGATCGAAGTCGTGGGCGAGTTCTACTCCTCTCCCGGCATGGTCAGCGAGAGCTTTACGCTGGTTCGCGCGCATGGCCTGACGCAAGTCGGGCCGGGCGGCGGGACTGAGAGCGAGGACATCACCGTCCACCGCGTCGCCCTCTCCCACCTCCCCCAATTCGTCGAAATGGCCCGGTCGCGCGGATTGGGGATTGACGTAAGGCTGCTGATGTTGCTGGCTCCGGGGATATTGGGAGAGAGAACATGAGCGGACGGGTTGCAGGTAAGAAGGCACTGATCACTGGCGCTGCACAGGGGTTGGGCGCGGCGCAGGCGATGATGCTGGCCCGTGAAGGTGCACAGGTGCTGCTCGCCGACGTCAACGCCAGCGGCGCTGCCGACCAGGCCGCCAAGATCAACGCCAAGCTTGGCGCTGGCACTGCCTTCTCGGTCGCGCTGGATGTCACGAACGAGGACCAGTGGATCGCCGCGGTCGAATACGCGCAGGAAGCGATGCAGGGCCTTTCGGTGCTGGTCAACAACGCCGGAATCGGCGTGCGCGGCAATATTGAGACCTGCACGCTCGCCGACTGGCACCGCGGCTTTGCGGTCAACGTCGATTCGGTGTTCCTCGGCTGCCAGAAGGCGCTGCCGCTGATGAAAGACAGCCAGCCCGGCTCGATCGTCAATATCTCCTCGATCGCCGGACTGATCGCCAGTGACACCATGCCCGGCTACAACGCCAGCAAGGCGGCGGTGTGGATGCTGTCGAAATCGGTCGCGCTGTACTGCGCCAAGATGGGCTGGGACATTCGTTCCAACTCGGTCCACCCGACCTTCATCGACACTCCGATCCTTGACGGCATGGTCGCTTCCTCGGGCAAGTCCAAGGAGGTGATCATGGACAAACTCGCCCGGCAGATCCCGCTGAAGCGCGTCGGCCACCCCGACGATATCGCCAATGGCGTGCTCTACCTCGCCAGTGACGAGAGCCGCTTCATGACCGGGGCCGAGCTCAAGCTGGACGGCGGCATTTCGGCAATGTAGGCCTCTCCCGATGGGAGAGGTTACCGACAAGCCGAAAGCGCGCGCTTTCCGCGTCACCTCGTTTGACGTGGCAGCAGAGGCGGGCGTCAGCCAGTCGACCGTCAGCCGCGCGCTGGCGGGCGATCCCGTCGTCAGCGAGGCGACCCGGGCGCGGGTTGCGGCGGCGGCGGCCAAGCTCAACTACTCGGTCGACGAAAACGCCGCGCGGCTGCGCACCGGGCGGACCGGTACGATTGCCGTGGTGGTGATTTGCCGCGCGGGCGAGGACCGCAAGGATCTCAACCCGTTCACTTACGCGCTGCTCGGCACGATCTGCGCCGCCGCCTCGGCGCGCGGGTTTGAGACGCTGGTCTCTTTCCAGGACAGCCCCGCCAACCTCTCGGGCCGCTATGAGGAGCAGCGCAAGGCCGACGGGCTGATCGTGATCGGCACCACCCAGAACAGCGCCGCATGGGACTATTACCGCGACCTTGGCCAGAGCGGTATGCACTGGGTCTGCTGGGGCTCGCCCTATGACGAGCTCGAATGGATCCGCAGCGACAACCACCAGGGCGCGGCGCTGGCGACGCAGCATTTGCTCGATGCCGGCGCGACCAACATCGCCTGCATCGCCTCGCTCGATGGGCTCCAGCGCCAGTTCAAGGAGCGCTACGACGGCTATGCCGAAACCGTCACCGCCGCCGGGCACGAGCCATGGCTGGTCCAGATCGAGGACGGCCTCAGCCGCGACGAACAGGGCCGCCGCGCGGTCGCCGCGCTGCTCGCCAGCGGGCGCAAGTTCGACGCGGTCTTCGCGGTCTGCGACGAGATCGCGCTGGGAGCCCTGCGCGCGCTGGCTGAGGCTGGCGTCCGCGTACCCCAAGACGCCGCGCTGATCGGCTTCGACGGGATCCGCGCCAGCGCCCAGGCGATGCCCCCGCTCAGCACGATCGAACCCGATTTCCAGGCCGCCGGAGCGATGCTGGTCGACAAGCTGCTCGCCGCCATCGCCGGAGAACCACACGGCACCCGCCGCGTGCCGGTGCGCCTCGTCGCCCGCGCCAGCACCCAGCGCTAGGACCCGCCCCAACGCGACGACTTGGAACCAATCCCCGTCCTGCTGGTTTCTCCTCCGACTCCCGAGAGGAAACCCTCATGTACAAGATCGCAATCGCCGCCGCTGCCGCCGTCATGGCGCTGACCGGCGGTGCCGCCACCGCGCAGATGCGCGATACGCACACCACCACCACGATGCAGAGCCCGATGGGCACCACCACGACCACCCGGACGATGGATCGCACCATGGACAATCGCAACGGCAGCCGCACGATGGAGCGCACCACGGTCCGCACCCACAATTCGCGCGGTGATATGCGCGCCCGTCACGTCATACGCGGCACCAACCGCTCGTGGCACTCGAACCGCAACCACTGCCGCACCTGGTGGAGGCACGGCCGCAAGATGCGCAGCTGCCGCAGCACGATGCATCACATGTAAGCTATTCCGGACCGGAGGCGCGCAGATCCCCCTCCCAGCGTAACCGGCCCGGCGAAGCGCGGTGGCAGCAATGCCGCCGCGCTTTTACTTTGCCCCCCGGATTCAGCGCTGCGGGAACCCTTCCCCGCCCCCAAGCGTCTAACCCACGACGTATTCGCGTCGCACATAAGGGGATTGCCATGCACAAGTCCGTTACCCTCGCCGCGCTCGGCTGCACGCTGCTGGCGCTTGCCGGCTGCAAGCAGGAGAACAACTACCCCGCCACCGATACCGCCGTGGTCGCAGTGCCGGCCGAAAGCTCGACCACCACGGTGATGCCGGTGCCCGGCCCGACCAGCACCCAGGTTGTTGGCGTTCCGGTTCCCGGCCCGACGGTGACCGAGACGGCCAAGCCAACGCCCACGCCGAGCTCCACCTCGATGTAACCAAACCGCACCGGCGCGCCCACACCGGCGCGCCGGCAGCGCGGCTCACCACTCCTCGTCTTCCTCCTCCTCGTCGAGGGTGTGCCACACCGCGGGGTCCGCGCCTTCGGGCGCGGGCACCACCTGCCACCACGCCTCCACCCCGGCCTCGAACGCGGCAAGCTGCTCGCCTTCGATTGCGCCGTCAGGGTCGCCGCCGGTAAACTGGTACGGCTCAAGCGCATCGTCCGGCCGTGCCGCGTCCATCCGCGCGAGCCGGTTGCCGAGCCACTGGCAATCTTTATGGGTGAGCTTTTTGACCTGGCCCAGGCACCGCCCGCCGCAGTCCGGGCAAGGTTCAACTTCATCCCGCTCACCCTGAGCCTGTCGAAGGGTCGGGTCCGTGGACCGCTTGGACCGCTCCCCTGAAGAAATAATCTCCGCCTCAGCATCGCCCGGATCAGCCACCGGCTCAGCCACGCGCGCCGGCCGGTCCTCGCCCGCGGCATAGCGCGCCAGGGTCCCGTCGAAGTCATCAGCAAATTCCGCCACCTCGGCATCGCCGCACAGCCGATCGAGCCGCGCGAGGTGCGCCAGCAGCAGCCGGTCCGAAAAGCGCCGCCGGGTGCAGACCACCTCGCCGTGATAAACCACGTCCTCCTCCCACCCCTCAAATGCGCGGCGCGCCAGCACCTCCTCCGCCTGCGCCCGCGCGGCGAGCAACGCCGCATCCCACGCGCGGCGAAACCCGGGCGAGGCCAGCCGCTCGCGGTACGCAGTCTGATGAGAAACCCCCGCCCCCGCCGCCGCCGAGCGCACGATGCCAGTGGCAGCGAGCCCAGCAAGGAAAGTGGTCTGGCGCTCGCGGGTGAAGAGGGCGGGATCGATCAGGACGGGAAGCAAAGACATGGGCGGTGGTTCCTTTGGCGAAAGGCAAACCGGCCATGTTGCAGATTTTTGGGGTGTAGGAAAATTGTCCAGCAACCAAACACGTCGCCTCGTAGGGAAACGCGGAAATGGGTGAGCGTCACACCAACCTCAAATTCTTTCGCCGGAATGTTACGCAAAGTACCGCATTTTCTCACCCCCAGCCAAGCTGCGTCAGCAGTTGCAACACGAACTTGCGTTGTTTAGGTTCGAGCAAAAGGGGGCAACATGGCGACCAAAATCAAACACCATAAGCCGACCACATTTTCTGAAGTAATGAACGTAGTTGAGGAATTTCAGGAAAATCACCAAGTTGCATGGTATCGTGGCTGCGGCGACGACAGTTTTACCTTGGAGCCCACGCTATATCGGCATCCTGACAAAAAAACGCCCGAAGAACTGGGAATTATCCCCTTGCGTCAGTTAGCCCTAACTGTGGTATAGAGCCGGAATGCGGCGATTCGTTCACGATTTCCTCAAGTGGTTCCCTGCTGCCATTGGTGGGGGTGCCATCGCAACAGCAGCAGTTTGGACTGGAGCGAAGGACTGGATTGCCTTCCAAGTTGCGTGGGCTTGGGCGCAAATGAGTAGTCCGTGGGTTGCCTTTTTTGCGCTTTTCTCAATCGCTGCCTATGTCGCGGCGATCATTTGGACAGGACAGGAGGGGTCGCTCGCAAAGGAGTCCTCTGTGCCGAGCGCCAGAGCGCCCAATGTAAGTCGCACGGCCAAGCGACCTGATACGCGGCAGCCGAACATGTCGCTCCAAGGCTTGGCAAAGCACTTAAGTGCCGTTCTGGCGTTGTCGGAAGGTGTGCCAGATGAGCATGCAACGCTTTGGCTTGAACAACAAATCATGGACAAGATAGCCTTGCATGATCTGGCCATTTGGGGGCGGAATGGTCATTCCGCAATTGAACGGCTGCGCTGGCTCAGCCCCGGATATTTCACGCTTTTTTGGCAAGACGGCATGCTGTTCCAGCATCGCCATGGCGAAAGCCCTAAATTGTGGGGGGCTGGTTACTCAGACCTGCACTTTGATGCCGGAGACGTAAAAAGGATTTGGCCACATGCAGGATGATCCCCAAGCCCGCTTCGATGCCCTGTTGCGCGCGATGGCGCATGGCGAAGCCCCGTCTAGCGCGCGAAAGAAATCATCAGTCGATCAAGCATCGAATGCGGGTTCTGACGCATGTTCCAGCGATACTCAAACTCCGCCAGATACTTCGGAAGATGCTTCGCGCTGACATGGATATGCGTTCCATTGATCCCGCGCTTCACAGCCGCCCAAAAACCTTCGATGGAGTTGGTCGAAGCGCCCTCGAAGCCGACGTATTCGTGCGCGCTGTGGTTGACTGTCATATGCCGGTGGCCGCGCTTGTGCAGCCCAAGGTAGCTGCGCAGTTCATCGGTATGCACCGCGCCACCGGGGATCACGTTCGCATCGATGATGGGCGTGAGAGTGGCACGGCGCTGGTTGGCAACAACGTGCGTCATCACGTCACCGCCGCGCTCTACCATGCCCAGAACGACAGTTTTGGGAGCGCGGAACCCGCCGATGAAAGTCTCGTCAATCTCGACATGCTTGCCCGGTCCGCCCATCGGCGCATCGCCGTCCACTTCGCCCATGTATTTGCGGATTTCGTGGCACATGCGCCAAGCCGTCTTGTAGGTCACGCCAAGCTGGCGCTGCACTTCCTTCGCCGCCACGCCGTTGCGGGTGGTGCTGAACAAAAACATGACATGAAACCAGTCGCGCAGCGGAGTGCGGGTGCGCTCAAACGGAGTTTTGGCCATCGGGGCAACCTGATTGCCGCAATACTTGCATGAATAGACCTTGCGAGCCTTCACCCGGTAGAAGTGGGCGTTACGACCGCACTTTGAACAGTCGTGCCGTTCGCCAAAACGAATGCGCATCAGGTGTTCAAGGCAAGCATCCTCGGTCGGAAACTGGTCAAGAAACTGGCGAAGGGTGGGGGCTTTCGTTCTCATACATATTGTATGCCACACCTTTCAACCTGACGCAAGGGGATAATTCCC
>JANYEY010000119.1 GCA_025359685.1 Sphingomonadaceae bacterium
AACGAAGCCGCGACGATCGTTCCCGCGCGGTTGATCCGCGAAATCGGCTTTTTCCTCGTACCCGCGGCCCGGACTTGGGACCGGACAGTATCGTTCGGGTCCGAGCTCTTCCGCCGCGTCGTTTCGGCGGGCGACGGCCAGCCCGCGCAATCGGTCCTGAGCGAACGTGACCGGCTGCGCGTGCCCCAAGCCAGCCTAGAGCAGGACGCGAACCTCACGCCGATCGTAGCGCGGCTCAACGAAGAGCTCGCGGGCTTCTTCCGCACCGCCCCGACGCTCCATCTTCGCGTGACCGCAACAGACAGCGATGGCCTCCTCGAATCGGTCGTCTCGCACTATGCGCATGCGGGCGGCAATCTGCCGCTCCCCGCGCGGAGGCACGGCAGCGGCCTTCTGTCGCTCCAGCACCTTCTCCTGCTGCTCCAGTTCGGGCGCATGCGCGCGGAAGCGCAGCAAGGCTTCTGGATGGCACTCGAGGAGCCCGAACTGCATGTGCCGCCGCCGCTACAGCGCCGGCTCGTCCACCGGATCCAAGCGCTGTCGCACCAGACGTTCATCTCGACGCACTCGCCGCTGGTCGCGGCGCTGGCCGACCCTAAGGGCGTCAAGGTGCTGCGCAACGAGAATGGCGTGCTGACCGCCGTCCCGCTACTGATCGCGACGCTGCCGGCGAACACGCCCAACAGCATACGCAAGCTGTTCCAAGTCAATCGCGTCGAAACGATCGCCGCGATGATGCACGAGTTCGCGCTCGTTCCCGAGGGGCGCACCGATTACGAGTGGCTGGGCCTGCTGGTGCGCGCGGTCGATCTCCACCAGAGCTGGGCAGCGGCCGACGAATGTCGGTTCGACTCGTTCGTCGGCGTCATCCCTACCCATGACAGTGCAGTCGTCGCGACCGCCGCTGCGATTGCCCCGCTGCACCCCCGAGTGCTGGCGCTAGTCGACGGCGACATCGAAGGTATCGGATATGCCGCGGCGCTCGTAGCGGCGGACGCTCCCAATTCCGGCGTCATCCTGCGCTGGCCAGACGGTCAGATGCTCGAGGACGTGATCGGGTGGATCGTCGCCGCAGATGCCGGCGCGTGCCTCAGTGCGATGCCGCTCGACCTGCCGGCGGAAAACGTGGTGAACCTTGTCGCGCGTCTCAAGAGCGAGGATCGCGCGGCGCACGGTCTCAAGAAGGATACGTCGTCCTACGAGCTCGTTGCCGGCACGATCGGCGCGAACGAGGCCTGCTGCGCCCGCGCGCGCTCGCTTCTCAACGCGATCACCGATGTGGCCAAGGGCGTGGCCAATCCGTTGTTCGCGGCCGACCCGGCCAATTCAGCAGTAAAGATCTTCCAGCCTTGATCCGTGCGGTCGAGGGCGCGGCCGGGTGTGGCAAGACGTATCGCTTGATGGCGATGCTGGCCCAGACACTTGCCGCGCATCCGCTCGCCGAGGGGCAGCGCGTGCTCGCGCTCACCTTCATGCACGGTGCGCGCCGCCGGCTCGCCGATAAGTTGCGCGCGGTGCCTGGGCTCGCCGGGCGCCTGGAGTGCTGCACGATCGACAGCTTTGCCTTGCGCCTCTACCGGCGCTGGCGCGGGCTCGCCGCCGCGCTCGACATCGCACCGTGCGGCAACGACGATTTCGACCAGGTTTGCGACGCGGCCGGCCGGCTACTCGAACAGGCCGAGGTGCGCGACTGGACTGCCGCGAGCTTCCCGATCGTGCTGGTCGATGAAGGGCAGGATCTGAAGCAGGAGCGCCTGCGCATGCTCGTAGCGCTGGAAGCCGCGACGCATATGCTGCTCGCAGCCGACGAGTTCCAGTGCCTCAATCAGGCGATGCGGCCCAACCCGCTAGTCGGCTGGGTGCAGGCGGTCGCCGAACCGGAAGCGCTTGTCCAGGTCCAGCGCACCAATCGCCCCGGCCTGCTCGCGGCAGCGACCGCGATCCGCGCTGGGCAGCCGCCCCTCGAGGGCGAAGGGTTTCGCATCTTGCGGCCGGGGGTTAGCCCGCCGCTCGCTGCGACATTGCTCGCCAACGCCATTGCGTGGCGGAGGGGCGGCGACGTCGCGGTGATCACGCCCGCGCTAGAGGGCGGTTACGCGGCGAATGCGATCGCCCTAGTCTGCGCGGGCCCTTGCGGCGCGCGCGGTAGTGGACCCTATTCAATCCGTTGGGAAGGAAGCGACCGCGACGAGGCGCGGACGATTAACGCCGGACTCGAGCTCATGGCGAACGCGCCGGCGGGCGCGGTGCTCGTCGCACTGCGCGCGATGCCGCCGTGCGGGCCGGTAAGCGCGACGATCGCTTGGGTCGAGAACCAGATCCATGCCGTCGGCCGTACCGAATTCGCGCGCGTCGAGATCGAGACCGCGATTACGCGCCAAGTGATGCTGCGCCGCCAGCATGGCGGTAACGCCACGCATCTTTTCACCGCGCTCACCGTGCAACAGGCCAAGAATCGCGAGTTTGACGGTGTTGTTGTCCTATGGCCATACCGGGTCGGCGGCGACGATGAACACAAACGGCGGCTGCTCTACAATGCGGTGACCCGGGCCAAACGCTGGTGCAATGTCATCGTCCAGAGCCCCAAAATTCTCGCCGCCCCGCCATTTGCCTAAGCAGGACGACGTGGCCGGTGGTCCCATCCCTTCCGGCAATTAGTTTCAGGAGTTTGCCACGACCGCTCCGCCCTCGAGCTCGTTGCGGTCCCGCCGCATCGCGCACGGCGGGATGCGACGTCTCGCGCGCCGCCCGGCCCGCGTCCATGCGCTCAGACCGACGGTGTCCAGTTCTCGCGTACGAGGGCCGCCTCTAACCGCTCGCGCAAGGGATCGGCAAAGCCGGCGTCAATATGGCGGGCAAAGCGCAGCAGCCCGGCGATGTGGTTGATCATACCGGTCGGGGACACGAACGTACGGGCCTTAGCGTGTGATGCGATCCCGAACGTCTCGATGCCGCGGACATGGTCGGCGATCCGCGACCTAAGTTCGCGCTGCAGCCGCAGCCGGCCACGGTCGACGAGCAGACCGAGCACCACCTTTCGCGCGCCGGGTGGCACGATCGAGATCTTCTGCTCGTGGAGCCGGAAGCCGTGCGTGGCGAGAATGCGGCGAACATCGTCGACCATCCCGACGGCTTTGGCACGGTCGAAACTGCCCGCCCCGCCGGAAAAAGTAAGATCATCCGAATAGCGCGTATAAGCGAGGTTGTGCGTGGCCGCGAACCCGCTCAATGCCGCATCGAGCCGAACACAGACCAGGTTGGACAGCATCGGACTGGTCGGCGCGCCTTGCGGCACATAGCCGGTATAGGACCTGCGGTAGAATTCGATGCCGCGCTTGTAGCTATTGCGCACGAGGCGAGTCTCGATCCGGGCGATGGGCGGGAGGACCCAAGGCCGCGTACACAGCCGTGCGAGTTCGAACGACACGAGCGGCTGGTAGCCGATTGCGCGAAAGACGCGGTAGACCGACTTTTCGGGAATGCTCTCGAAGAAATCATGAATGTCGAACTTGAGCAGCCAGCCCGCCCCGACGTGACGCTCGGCGCAGTCGCGGATCGATTTGCCCGCGGCATAGGCGTAGGCACTGTCATGGATTGGCCGGGTGTTGAGAATCTCGCGTGCGATCCAGCGCTGGATAGCCATCAGCCCCGGTTCGGGGACCGCGATGCGACGGCGGGCGCCCGAGCGCTTGGCGATCGTGAAGTCGCGGTAATGCTCGCCTTTGGCGTCGGCGACGAGCGCGCGGAGATATTTGTGCGCGACCCCCATCCGAAACGCGAGATGCATGAGCGTCAGGATCGCGGGTGCGCGATTTTGCTCGACCACCGTGGCCTGATTTAGCGCCGCCTCAACCAGCGCGGAGGCACGGCCAGCCGCCTGCCCGGCCTGGCGGTAGGTGTGGGGCGAGGCGCCGATCATCCACTTTGACTCGTCAAGAGGCCATGGTGAAGCGTGCTCTCCCAGACATCGCCGGAAGTGGAGTGCGCTTTACCACGGTCGATCTCAGCGACACCGTTTCCCAGGCGAAGTGCGAACGCACCAGCCCGCCGCGAGAACCCCGCGGCTTTGTACCGGCCGTCATGGCCGGCGGGAAGCTGGATGATCACCGCCCCGCCCTCAATGACCGGGGATAATAGGGTTCATCGCGGTTGGGCAATGGTGTTTCGGCGATTGCCTTGCGCCGACGCCATTCTTGCCGGCCGGAATCGGTCAGCCGGTTGGTCGGTGTCACGAGCCCGAGGGTCAGCGCCAGAGCGAGGAGCCGTCGCACCTCGGCGACCGAATAATCGCTGGCCTGAGCGATTCGTAGCTCGTCGTGGACCTTGGCCCCGAGAAGGTCGATAACCCGGCCGAGCCGTTCGGCACCAAGGCTGCCGGCCTGCGGTTCGCGTGGCGGCGCGGGCGTCATCGCAAAGAGCGTCAGCAGATCGTCGGGCACCGCCTTGCGCTCGAACAGGCTGTGCCACCCGGCGCTGACCCGCCAAAGCAGCAGCGGCAGGTTGTTGGGCGCGGTATGCTCGAACGCGATCAGCGCGCGGCTTTCCTCATAGCCTAGTGGATTGATTCCAACGTTTGGTGCCCCCGCCTGACGGCGGCGATGATTTTGTCGGGATCGGCCTTCCAGACGAACGGGCGTGGCTCCTCGTTATGCTCCTTGATGAAGCGGTTGATCGCGGCCTGAAGGTCGACGA
>JANYEY010000045.1 GCA_025359685.1 Sphingomonadaceae bacterium
CTAGTGGCCCTGCTCCCAAGTGGCTGCGCGGGTGTAGCTCAGTTGGTTAGAGTGCCGGCCTGTCACGCCGGAGGTCGCGGGTTCGAGTCCCGTCACTCGCGCCACTTGGGAATTTTCCTAAAGTCCTGAACTGAATTTCACGGCCTTGCTACCAGCAGGCAGGCTGACGATGATGCCGTCCTGGCTGAGCTTCAAGGTGCCGCCGAACAGGGCGGGAGCCTTGCCCAGGAACAGCGGCTCGATGATCTTCGCGGGCACGGGTGGGACCATGTGATAGAGCACCAGCGTGCTGACCCCGGCTTCGCGTGCGGCGCGCGCGGCGTCTTCGGGGCTGGCATGGTAGCCTTGGATATCGGTCATGATCTGGGCAGTGTTGGGGTGGCCGCGCTCGGCCAGCTTCTTGCCCATTGCCGCGACCATGTCTTTGTTCATCGCATCGTGGAACATCACGTCCGCGCCTTTGGATGCGGTGACGAATGCCGGATCGTAAACCGTATCGCCCGAAAGAGTCATCGCGGGGCCCTTGTAGTCGATCCGGTAACCGAACGCAGGCGCGACCGGCGCGTGATTGACCCGGATGACGGTGATGCGCACGCCGTCCTTTTCATAGACCACCTGGCTGTCGACCCCATCGGGCAGGTTGATGATCTGCGCCGCGCCGCCATAGCCGGCGGGATTGGCGATCTTCTCGCCGTGATGGCGCACGCGGAAGCCTTCGTCAGTGGTGTAGGCCTGGCGGAACCCGGCGATGACCTGATCCGTTCCGGTCGGACCATAGATCGGCAGCGGGGTGCCGCGCGATCCGGCGATCCAGGCTTGCAGCATGAGTTCGCCGAGCCCGTCGATATGGTCCGAATGGAGGTGGGTAAGGAAGGCGGCCTGGATCTTATCCATCGGGAAGCCCATCCGCTTCAGCTTGCGGATCGAGCCCGAGCCCGCGTCGAACACGAAGGCCTGATTGCCCGCGAGCACTGCGATGCATGGGCCTGCGCGGTCGGCATCGGGCATCGGCGATCCGCTGCCGCAGACATAGGCGTTGATCCCGTCACCCAGCGCCAGCGACTTGTCGATCCCAAGGTTCTGGTCAAGCGCGCGGTCGAACGCGCGCTGGGCGAGCCACGGGCGGCCGAAGGCGAGCAGGAGCCCGATCCCAAGCAGCACCACCCCTGCAGAAATCGCCCACTTGCGCATTTGTCTCTCCCCCGCGTTCGGCGGGGACGCTAGACCCGCGCAGGGGTCAGCGCCAGCGACCAGTTTCCATCCAGATCAGGAAGCGCTTCAATGGCAGCAGCCAGACCACGCCGAGCAGGACATAGATCGGCGTCTGGGCCAGCGCTGGCCACTGTTCGAACAGTGGCGCGAGGAACCGCGCGATCGCAATGCCATAGACCAGCAACGCAAAGAGCAGCGCCAGAACGCCGAGGGGTATCCGCCAGGTTGGATCAGTGCGCATCAAACGGTCCGTAAAAGCGGGTTGGCGTGATCACACCGCGCAAGGGGCGGTCGTGCTCTTCGAGCGGCAGCTCATCGACCAGCTGGCAGTCCCAGGCAAGCCCGAGCGGAACGATTTCGGGTCGCGCGGCGAGCAGGCGGTCATAGTGTCCGCCGCCTTGACCGAGCCGGTGGCCCGCGGCGGTGAAGCCAAGCAGAGGGACGAAGGCCACATCGATAGCGACGTCGTCCGCCTCGAGCGGCGGCTGCATCGCGCCATAGGGGTCAGGTACGAGACCGCTGACGTCGAGTGGGTTGTCCCACAGCTTGAATCGCATTGCGTCGCCGCGGTGCGCGAACCACGGTAGGGCGACGCGGTGGCCGGCTTCGGCAAACCAGCGCGCATAACCCAATGGCGATGCTTCGCCGGGGATCGGGTGGTAGACGCCGATTACCGCGTCCTTGGGCACCAGATTGAGTACGGCACCGGGCGGGCGGTGGAACAGCAAGGCGCGCAATCCCGCTGAAATCGACGCTTCGTGCTCCGCCCGGCGGCGGCGCAATTCGGCGCGAAGGGCTTGCTTGTCGGTCACGCGCTGCGCCTCAAACTAGAGGTGGGTGACGGGACCACCATGGGCCGTTGCCAGGAAATCCTCTGACGCGTTACGTCAGGTGGGAACCGTGTGTGCCAGGCCAGGGCCTAACCAGGGACAGCCCCCATGGATTTTACTTATAGCCTCAGGGATTTTCAA
>JANYEY010000112.1 GCA_025359685.1 Sphingomonadaceae bacterium
CGAAAACGTCTTCGCCAGGATCAAAGACTGGCGCCGCGTCGCGACCCGCTACGACCGCTGCGCCCATACCTTCATGTCCGCCATCTCAATCGCAGCAACCTGCTGCTACTGGTTATGATCAATGAGTCCTGACCCTAGGGAAGATTGGCAAGCTCAAGCTGTCGGCCAACGCCTATCACCTGCTCCGTTTCGAATCGTCGTCCTCGGGCAATTTCTCGCTCGATGGTCTGCGGTCGGATGGCACGTTCGCGCGTCCGAAGTGGGAAATCCAGGGTAATGCCAGGTTTGAGCATGGTCCGTTCTACGTGTCGGGTACCTGGAATCACCGGGCACCGACCTACATCTTCTCCAGTGGTGCCATCGCCGGACCGGAAGTCGTCAATATCAACCGTTACCCTGCGATCGACCTGTTCGACGCTGCGGTTGGTGTGGACGTGACCGACGATTTCCGCATCCAGCTGTCGGCAACCAACTTGACCGACGTCAACACCGGCGGGAACCTGGGTTACCTGTTCCAGGACTATGTCGATCAGATCGGCCGGCGCTACCAGGTTACTGTGATCGCCAAGTTCTGAGCCGCGACAACCGTCCGAGATCGGGGGTCGGAACGCAGGTTCCGGCCCCTTTTTCGTTTCCCTAAGCAGACAGGCCTTTAATCAACCGACATCGTCAGCGCGCCGTCGCCCTCGTCGATCTGGACCGTGCTGCCATCGGGAATTTCGCCGCCGAGCAGTTTTTCGGCGAGCGGATCTTGCAGGTAGCGCTGCACCGCGCGCTTCAGGGGCCGCGCGCCATAGACCGGATCGTAACCGACCCGGCCGAGCCAGCGCTTGGCCGCATCGGTCAGCACGATTTCGATCTTGCGGTCCTTGAGGAGCTTTTGCACCCGCCCGACCTGGATCTCGACGATCGGGGCCATGTGGTCGTGGCCCAACCGGTGGAACAAAATTATCTCATCAAGCCGGTTGAGGAATTCCGGGCGGAAATGCCCGCGCACGACTTCCATCACCTGCGGCTCGACCACTTCGACGTCCTGCCCTTCCTCAAGACTGGCGAGGTACTGGCTGCCCAGGTTGCTGGTCAGGATGATCAGCGTGTTGGTGAAATCGACCTGGCGCCCTTGTCCGTCGGTCAGTCGCCCGTCATCGAGCACCTGCAGCAGCACGTTGAACACGTCGGGGTGCGCCTTCTCGACCTCGTCGAACAGCACCACCTGATAGGGCCGGCGCCGCACCGCCTCGGTCAGCACCCCGCCCTCGTCATAACCGACATAGCCCGGAGGCGCGCCGATCAGGCGGCTGACCGCGTGCTTTTCCATGAATTCGGACATGTCGATGCGGACCATCGCGCTGTCATCATCGAATAAGAACCCGGCGAGCGCCTTGGTCAGTTCGGTCTTGCCGACGCCCGTGGGCCCGAGGAACAAAAACGAGCCCAAGGGCCGGTTGGGGTCCTGCAGCCCGGCGCGCGCGCGGCGTACTGCCTTTGACACCGCGATTACCGCGTCTTGCTGGCCGATTACCCGCTGGCCGATGATCTCTTCCATCTTGAGCAGCTTCTCGCGCTCGCCTTCCATCATCCGGTCGACCGGGATGCCGGTCCACTTGCTGACCACCGCGGCGATATCGTCGGCGGTGACTTCCTCGCGCAGCAGGGCGTTGTCCGAAGCACCCGCCGCCTCAGCGAGCTGCTTTTCGAGCGCGGGGATGGTGCCGTAGGACAGCTCGCCCGCCTTGCCCAAGTCGCCCGCGCGTTGGGCCTGTTCGAGCTCGATCCGCGCCGCGTCGAGCGCTTCCTTGATTTTGCTTTCGGCGGCGATCTTGTCGCGCTCGCCCTGCCACCGCGTGGTCAATTCGGCCGATTGCTGTTCAAGGTTGGCCAATTCGCTGCGCAGCGTCGCCAGGCGGTCCTTGCTCGCCTGGTCGCTCTCCTTGGCCAGCGCCATTTCCTCGATCTTGAGCTGGATGATCCGCCGGTCGAGCACCTCGATTTCCTCGGGCTTGCTCTCCACTTCCATCCGTATCCGGCTGGCGGCCTCGTCCATCAGATCGATCGCCTTGTCGGGCAGGAAACGGTCGGCGATGTAGCGATGGCTGAGCGTGGCGGCGGCGACAATCGCATTGTCCGCGATCCGCACCCCGTGGTGCAGCTCGTACTTTTCTTTCAGCCCGCGCAGGATCGAGATCGTATCCTCGACCGTCGGCTCGCCAACGAACACCGGCTGGAAGCGGCGTTGCAGCGCCGGGTCCTTCTCGATGTACTTCTGGTACTCGTCGAGCGTGGTCGCGCCGATGCAATGCAGTTCGCCGCGCGCCAGGGCGGGCTTTAGCAAGTTCGAAGCATCCATCGAGCCTTCCGACGCGCCCGCACCGATCAGCGTGTGCATCTCGTCGATGAACAGGATGATCTCGCCCTCGGCGCCCTTGACCTCATCAAGAACGGCCTTGAGCCGCTCCTCGAACTCGCCGCGATACTTGGCGCCCGCGATCAAACTGCCCATGTCGAGCGACATCAGCCGGCGATCCTTGAGGCTGTCGGGCACGTCGCCATTGGCGATGCGCAGCGCGAGGCCCTCGGCGATCGCGGTCTTGCCCACCCCGGGCTCGCCGATCAGCGCCGGGTTGTTCTTAGTCCGCCGCGCCAGGATCTGGATCGTGCGGCGAATTTCCTCGTCGCGGCCGATGACCGGATCGAGCTTGCCGTCACGCGCCGCCTGGGTGAGGTCGCGGGCGTATTTCTTCATCGCTTCATAGGCGTTCTCGGCACCGGCGCTGTCGGCGGCGCGACCACCGGTTACTTCCTGGATCGCCGCTTCCAATGCCTTGGCATCGACCCCGGCAGCCTTCAGCGCCTGCCCGGCTGGATTGGTGGTGCCGAGCGCCAGTGCCTGGAGCATCCGCTGGACCGACACGAAGCTATCGCCCGCCTTGGCCGACAATTGCTCGGCACTGTCGAGCAGCCGCACCGCGTCGTTCTCGAAGCCGGGCGCAGCCTGCGCGCCGCTGCCTGACACACCGGGGATCTTGGCCAGCGCCTGGTCCACCTTGGCCTGCGCGATTTGGGTGTTCCCGCCCGCGCGCGCGATCAAACCTGCGGCCATGCCCTCGCTGTCCTCAAGCAGCGCTTTGAGGATGTGTTCAGGGGTAATCCGCTGGTGGTTCATGCGGATCGCCACGGTCTGCGCGCTCTGCAGGAATCCCTTGGCGCGGTCGGTGAATTTCTCGAGGTTCATGGGTGTATCAGCCTCCTGTCACACCGAAGATAGTGTTGCGCTTTAGCCACACAAGGGCATCAGTCAAATTCCCTCCGAAGCCTTGGCAAACAGGGGCAGTTAACTGGTTGTCCACGCCCCTCAATTCCCATCCCTAAACGGTGCATAAGTTGCGCCAAGTGGAAAAAATACAGGTTGCGCAAAGCAATAATTAGCGCAGTCTCCTTTCCATCGGCGGGGCTTAGCCCACCGATCCGGGACGTACGTCTATGAACTTTGGAAAGCTGGGCTTGATAGCCCTGGCTGCGGCGAGTGCCGTGGTCGGTATCGGAACTGCACAGGCGCAATCGCAGATCGCGATCGAGCGTAGCGGCAACACGTTCCACCAGGCGGTTTGCGCGCGCAACAATGCGCCGGGTGAAGCACGCTGCCATGCGCATGTGGTGACCGACTCGCGCGGCAACCCGATGGCTGGCAAGCCGGTTGAAGCCGCACCATTCGTTACCCCGTCGGGCTTTGGCCCGGCCGATCTGCAAAGCGCCTATTACGGCGGCGTTGCTCCGGGCGGATCGACCAAGACGATCGTGATCGTCGATGCCTATGGCTATGGCAACGCCGAGGCCGACCTTGGGGTCTACCGCGCACAGTACGGCCTGCCCGCCTGCACCACCGCCAACGGCTGCTTCAAGAAGCTCGATCAGCGCGGCGGCACCGCCTATCCGCGCAACAACACCGGCTGGGCCCAGGAGCAGGCGCTTGACCTCGATATGGCCAGCGCGATGTGCCCCTCTTGCAAGATCGTGCTGATCCAGTCGGATTCGGCAACGCTCGCCAACCTCGCCGCAGCGGTGAACACCGGCGCGGCCCTGCCTGGTGTCGTGGCGATCTCGAACAGCTACGGCGGCGGTGAAACCGGCTCGGCGAGCTATGTCAGCGCGTACAACCACCCCGGCATCGCCGTCACGGTAAGCACCGGTGACAGCGGCTATGGCGCTCAGTTCCCGGCTACGGCTCCGGGCGCAATCGCGGTTGGCGGCACCAACCTGAAACGTGCCGCCAACGCTCGTACCTGGGCTGAAACGGCCTGGACCAGCGGCGGCAGCGGCTGCAGCGCGGTCCATGCCAAGCCCAGCTGGCAGGTCGACGCGCTCTGCACCAATCGCATGGAAGCTGACATTTCGGCAGTGGGCGACCCGGCAACCGGCGTGGCGGTCTATGGCCCGACCGGTCAGGGCAACAAAGCTGGCTGGCTGGTGTTCGGCGGGACCAGTGTCTCGGCACCGATCATTGGCGGGATGTACGGTGCCAAGGGCACCGGCGCCCCCAATGCGTCATCGAGCATCTATGGCGCAAACGCTGCCAGCTTCAACGACGTGACAACGGGCACCAACGGCACCTGCGGCGGGACTTATTTCTGCAACGCTGGTGGAGGTTATGACGGCCCGACCGGCCGCGGTACGCCAATCGGCACCGCCGGCCTCTAAGCCAGACTGACAACTCGCGCCGCGCCCGGAATTGATCCGGGTGCGGCGCTCTGTTGGCGCTTGCCCGCGGCTGTCTGTCACCCTATCCGAATCGATCAATGAACCGATTGTTCCGTCTTGCCGCGCTGATCCTCGCGCTGCTCGCCACCCAGGCGGTGGCGCCAGTCGCCGCGTCCGCGCAGCAGGCCCGCCCCCGTCCAGCTCCGGCATCGCTGACCGAAATCCTGCTGGTCAGCGAGAGCGCGAATGAAACCAAGTTCCGACTCGCCTTCAGCCCCAGGGCGAACACCTTCGCCGCAGTCGGCACCGATCCTGCAGCGCCCTCGCTGGGACTGGCGCTGACCAGCCGCGGGAATGGTGCGATCAGCCCGCCCGGGCTTTCCGGTCTGGTTCGGCAGATCACTTTCGAGCAGGTCGAAAGCATCCTCATCATCCATTTCGGCACTGCGGTGCCAGCCACCGTCAAGGCTGTAGCGGTCAGCGAGACCACGATCGAGGTCACCGTTTCTAACGGTGTGAAAGCCGTCCGCAAAAGTGAAGACCAGCTCCAAAGCGGCCCCTTGCAGCAGGCCAGCGAGCCTATCCCCGGCGAAGACGGTTACGAACTGGTCATGCTCAAATATGCCGACGTGTCGGAAATCGTCGGGCTGTTGACCGACGGCTTGACGGTCAAATCGAATGACACCTTCATCCCGCGCGAGCCGGCCTTCGGTTCGAACAGCCTGACCGGCGCATCCTACAACCCGGGCCCGACTAACCAGTACAACGGCAACGACGGCCAGCCGCTCGGCCAGTCGGTCGACAGCCGGATCGGGATCGACCGCCGCCTCAATGCGATCTGGATCAAGGGCACGCCCGATCAGATCGCCCGCACCAAACGGCAGATCGCACTGATCGACCAGCCGGTCGATAGCGTGATCCTGGAAACCGAGATCGTCGAACTGACCGAAAGCGGGTCCAAGGCGGTCGGGATCGACTTCACCAATGCCAACGGCCAGATTGCGGTGGCGACGCTGCAGACCGGACAATACATCCCCTTTGGCCTGCCCCCAAGCAACGGCGGACATCTCTCGACGGGCGGCCGTGAAGCCGGCGGTTTCTTGAACAGCGTCTCGCTGCAAGCCGCGCTCTATGCCCAGGTGGCGAAAGGCGAAGGCAAGATCGTTTCCAAGCCGCGGATCGCCGCGCAAAGCGGATCGACCGCCAAGATCATAACCGGCGATGCGCTGCCGATCCTGACCGCGATCACCCTGTCGGGGGTCAATGGCGTGTCGCAGCAGGTTCAATACGTCAACGTCGGCGTAACCCTGCAGATCGCCCCGCGGATCAGTTCCGACGGGTTCGTTACCAGCCACGTATTCTGTGTCGTCTCCAGCGTATCCGGCTTCAGCCAGGGCTACCCCACGATCAGCCAGCGCGAGGCTGAAACCTCGGCCACGGTGGGTGATGGGGATTCGTTCGTGATCGGCGGGTTGACGCAGGATTCGGAGATCAAATCACAGTCGAAAGTGCCGCTGCTGGGCGATATCCCGCTGATCGGCCAAGCCTTCCGGAGCGACCGCAAAACCAAATCGCGAACCGAACTGTATATCATCGTCACCCCGCACATCGTGCGCCGTGTGCAGGCCGATGCCTCGCTGCCGTTGTCAGTCCCGGCCTCCGCTGCGCCGGTTGCCGAGTTACCCGCCAAGCCGCAGCCGTGATCGCTTGCGCGCCGCCGCTGACGGTGCCTAAACTCGTGCCGACAGGGAGAGACGAGGCATATGGCTAAATTCTGGCGGCGGGCAGGCTGGACGCTGCTTGCAACGATTCTGATAGCAGTCGTCGCGCTGGCGAGCTGGGAGCCGTTCTTCGCCGAGCAACCCGGCCCGCCGCCTCCGCAGCGCGCTTACGCTGCCCAGATCAGCCGCGACGAATTCGGCGTTCCGCATATCCATGGGCTTACCGATCCCGACGTTGCGTTCGGGGTCGCCTACGCTCACGCTGAAGACGACTTCTCGACGCTGCAAGACGTGGTCGCGATGACCCGTGGGCGTTATGGCGCGATCGCCGGGCAGGACGGCGCGGGGATCGATTTCGCTTACCATTTCGTCGGCGCACGCGCGACAGCGCACCGCCACTATGGCGAGCTTCCGGCCGATGTCCGCAGCGTGCTCGATGCCTATGCCAGCGGGCTTAACCGCTACGCCGCGCTCCACTCTGGAGAGGTTAAGCTCGCCCGCCTCTTCCCGGTCAACGGCGAGGATATCGCCGCCGGGTTCGCGCTCCGCCAGCCGTTCTTCTTCGGGCTTGACCGGGTGCTCGGCCCGCTCGCTGAAGGCAAGCCGCAGTTGCCCGAACACGGGCCGAGCTTAACGGGCGCGGCGCCGACAAACATCGCGCAAGGCGGCGGTGACCAGATGGTCCCCGAACCCGCTATGCCGCTGCCCTTGCCGATGGGATCGGTGGCCGAAAGCTCAGGCTCCAACGCCTTCGCCATTACCCCGCAGCGCGGCGGTGACGGGGTGACCCGGCTCATTTCGAACAGCCACCAGCCTTACCGCGGCGGGGTCGCGTGGTATGAACTGGAAATCGACAGCGACAGCGGCTGGCACTTCGCCGGGGCGACCTTCCCCGGATCGCCCTACCCGTTCTTGGGTCACAACGAGAACCTGGGCTGGACCAACACGGTCAACCGGGCCGACCTGATCGACCTCTACAAGCTTGAGGTCGATGGCGATGCGAGCCACTACAAGCTCGACGGCAAGTGGGTGCCGCTCGAGCAGCAGCGCGTGTGGCTGCCGGTGCGGTTCGGCCCGCTGGTCCTGCCGATCCCGCGTACCGTGTGGCGCGCGGCGCAGGGTCCCGCGCTGGTTACTGCCAGCGGTGCCTATGCCGTGCGCTATGCCGGGATCGACAGCATTGAGAGCCTTGAGCAGTACTACCGCATCACCAAAGCGCAGGATTTTGCGTCGTGGCAAAAGGCGATGGCATTGCAGGGCGTGCCCGCAACCAACTTCATCTACGCCGACAAGACCGGGAACATCGCTTACTGGTACAACGCCGCGATCCCCGACCGGAAGGCCGGGCCCGACTGGCGCCATGCCGTGAGCGGGAGTGATTCCAGCTTGATCTGGCAGGGGCCGATCCCGTTCGCGTCTTACCCGCACCTGATCAATCCAGCCTCGGGCTTTGTGTTCAATTCAAACAACACCCCGCTGGTCGCCGCTGGTCCGGGAAGCGAGCTCAACCCGGCGATGATACCGGCGATCTGGGGGGTGGAAACCGACATGACCAACCGCGCCCGCCGCGCGGTCAAGCTGCTCAGCGAGCCAGGCCCGATCAGCCGTGACCGGCTGATGGCCATCAAGTTCGACACTGGCTACGAGCGCAACGGCTATGTCGCCTGGATGCTCGACGGGATTGCCAAACTCGACCTGCGCGGGGAGCCTGATCTGGCCAAGGCGCAGGCTCTGCTGGGCACTTGGGATCTCAAGGCCGACGGCCAGGGCAAGGCCGATGCGCTGGCGGTGATGGTGCTCGAAGATGCCATGTCGGCAAGCTACGGCCTGAGACCGATGCCCGATCCCAAGGCTACCTTGGCCAAGGCGGCAGGACACCTCAACAAATTCTTCGGCCGTATCGACCCGCCCTTGGGCGATGTGATCCGCATCCGCCAGGGCAAGATCGACCTGCCCGACGATGGCGGCGGAGACACCTTGCGCGCGGCCACCGCCTGGAACGTCGATCCCGACGGGCGCCTGTCGGTGAAGCATGGCGACAGCTTCGTGATGTGGATCGAATGGGGCAAGGACGGGGTGGTCCACTCGCAGTCGATCCAGCCCTACGGTGCGGCGACGACCCGTCCCACCGATCCGCATTACGCCGATCAGGCCGCGCTGTTCGTAAAGCACCAGTTCAAACCAGTGTGGTTCACCCGCGCCGATGTGGCCGCACATGCGGTTCGTCGAGAAACGGTGTCGAATTGATCGCGCACGCCGGATAGCTTGCGGCAAATCAAACAGAGGGTAACCGATCATGCGTCGCTTAATTTCAGTCTCGTTGCTCGCGATTGCCTTGTCGGCTTGCGCCACCACCAATCCGCGCGCGGGATATGCGGACCCGATCTACATGGGCACGCCCACTGCGCCGCTTTCCCCCAAGCCTCAGGTACAGCCCGCCCCGCTCAGCCAACTCGTCCAGTCGGTCAACATCCCCTACGAGCAGTTCACGCTTCCCAACGGTCTGCAGGTCATCGTC
This sequence comes from Sphingomonadaceae bacterium, assembly GCA_025359685.1. Lineage (GTDB taxonomy): Bacteria > Pseudomonadota > Alphaproteobacteria > Sphingomonadales > Sphingomonadaceae > Novosphingobium. The sequence continues at coordinate 8,935 of JANYEY010000112.1, forward strand.
CACACCGATCGCAAGGCACCGATCGTCGGGGTGACGCTGTATTACCGGGTCGGATCGAAAAGCGAACCCAAGGGCCGCACCGGTTTTGCTCACCTGTTCGAGCACCTGATGTTCGGCGGCAGCGAGAACGTGCCCAATTTCGATATCCCCTTGGAAGGGGCCGGATCGACCAGCACAAATGGTTCAACCTGGTATGACCGCACCAATTACGTCGAAACCGTGCCGAGCGGCGCGGTCGATCTGGCGCTGTTCATGGAAAGCGACCGCATGGGCCACCTGCTCGGCGCGGTCAGCCAAGACAAGCTCGATAAGCAGCGCGGCGTGGTCCAAAACGAAAAGCGTCAAGGCGACAACGAGCCTTACGGCCTGGTCGATTACGCGATCGGCGAGGGCCTGTTCCCGGTCGGCCATCCCTACCACCACGCCACGATCGGTTCGATGGCCGATCTCAATGCGGCGAGCCTGCAGACCGTGCGCGATTGGTTCACCGGCAATTATGCGCCCAACAATGTGGTGCTGGCGCTGTCGGGCGATATCGATCTGGCTACTGCCAAGGCGCTCACTCAGAAGTGGTTCGGCGATATCCCGCGCGGGCCCGAAGTGCGCAAGGTCGTGGCGGGGCCGGTGACGCTCCCCGCCCCGCTTCACCGCGAGATGAAGGATCAGGTCCCGCAAACCAAGATCTACCGCGTCTGGTCGGGCCCGGGCACCAATGATCCCGATGCCCCGGCGCTCGACCTTGGCATGCGCGTGCTCGGCGGGCTCGCGAGCTCGCGGCTCGACAACGATCTGGTCAAGGGCCGCCAGCTGGCGACCTCGGTCTCGGCCAATGTCCAGCAGTTCGAACAAGTCAGCTTCATCCAGATCGAGATGGAAGTGAAGGACGGGGTCGACGTAAAAGTGGCCGAGGCGGCGCTTGACGAAGACATCGCCAAGATGGTTGCCGAAGGGCCCAATGCCGACGAAATGCAGCGCGCCGCAACCAGTGCGGTTTCGGGGCAGATCAACAGCCTTGAGCAAGTCGGCGGCTTTTCCGGCAAGGGCGCGCTGCTCGCCGAAGGGCTGCTCTATTCGGGCGATCCGGGGCAGTACAAGAAGGACCTGATGCGGATCGCCAGCCTGACCGCGCCTGAGGTTAAAGACGCGCTTGGCCGGTGGCTGTCGCGGCCGGTCTATTCGCTCACCGTCAGCCCCGGCGCGCGCACCGAAAAGGGCGAAGCAATGGGCGGCTGGGGCGATGAGGCGACCAGCGCTGCGGCCAAGCCCGATGCCAAGAAGCCCGCGCCTAAGCTGGTCACCGGGCCCAAGCGCGCCGCTCCGCAGGTTGCGCCGGTGGGTGATCTCGCCTTCCCGGCAATCAAGCGCACCACGCTGTCGAATGGTGTGCAGGTCGCCCTGGCGCGCCGCACCGCGGTGCCGACCGTGCTGGTCAACCTCAATTTCGATGCGGGCTATGCCGCCGATGCCCAGGACACCCCGGGCACGCAATCGCTGATGCTGGGACTGCTCGACGAAGGCACCTCGGACAAGACCGGGATCCAGATCGCCGAGCAGCAGGAGCGGCTTGGTGCGCGGCTGTCGGCAGGTGCTGCCATCGATAGTTCGAGCGTACAGCTCAGTGCGCTTACCGCCAACTTGCAGCCCTCGCTCGACCTTTTGGCCGAAGTGGTCCGCCATCCTGCGTTCCGCGCTGATGACGTGGCCCGGGTCAAGGACCAGCAGCTGGCGGATATCGCCCAGTCCGAAGCCAGCCCGCGCGCGCTCGCAGCACGCGCGCTCAATCCCCTGCTGTTCGGCCCGGCCCACCCCTATGGCCAGCCGGGCGACGGCCTTGGCACCGTCCAAGCGGTTTCCGCGCAGAGCCCGGCAAGCTTGCGCGCCGCGCACGACAAATGGCTGCGGCCCGATACCATGACCATCACCGTGGTTGGCGACATCTCGATGGACCAACTGAAACCGATGCTCGAATCCAGCTTCGGCGACTGGCAGGCACCCGCTGCACCCAAGCCAGCCAAGCCGCTCGACGCCGCGATCCCCGCGCCGCGTCCACGGATCGTGCTGATCGACCGGCCCAATTCGCCGCAATCGGTGATCGTTGCCGGGCGCGTGCTGCCGATCACCGGGCGCGACCAGAACGAGGAGGCGCTTGACCTGGCCAACGAGGTGCTGGGCAACGGCTTCCTCAGCCGGCTCAACATGGACCTGCGCGAAGGCAAGGGCTGGTCCTACGGCGTGCGCAGCGGAGTGCGCAGCCCCCAGGGTCCGCGCAGCCTTGTGCTCACTGCTCCGGTTCAAGCCGACCGCACCGGCGATTCCATCGCGTTGCTGCTGGCCGACATGGCGCAGTTCCCGGCCAAACGCGGGGTGGAGCCGGTGGAGCTTGGCCGCGTGACAGACGGCAATGTGCGCGGCCTGCCCAACCGATTCGAGACCAACGGGCAGGTGCTCGGCGCGATCCTGTCGAACCAGCTGCTCGGCCGGCCCGATGACTATTACGTCACCCTGCCCACCCGCTATCGCAGCATCGACGCCAAGGCGATCAACGCGGCGGCGGGGACATACCTGCAATCGGCGGGGCTGGTCTTTATCGTGGTTGGCGACCGCAAGGTGGTCGAACCGCAGCTCAAAAAGCTTGGCCTGCCAATCGAGTACGTGACCCCCGTTGACAGTGGCACGCAGTCAGGCAAGTGAGATAGCGCTATTTACCCTGGTGTAAGGAGAGAGAGAATGTCTGTAGCCGGTACTTACGAATGCGTGACCAAAACCCCGATGGGTGACCAGAAGAGCGACGTGACCATCGTTGTCGATGGTGACACCTTCTCCGGCACCAATGCCGGCGCGATGGGTTCGATGACCATGGAAGACGGCAAGGTTGACGGCAACAAGCTGACCTGGACGATGAACATGACCGTGCCGATGCCGATGAAGCTGGAAGGCGAAGCGACCGTCGATGGCGACACGCTGAGCGGCATGGTCAAGGCCGGCGCGTTCGGCGCGTTCCCGATTTCGGGTACCCGCAAAGCCTGATCGCGGCTTCAATCAAAAAAGGGCGCCGGATCGCTCCGGCGCCCTTTTTTGTGCCTTGCTGGACCGGTCAGGCGAGCTTCGCCTTCAGCACTTCGTTGACCAGCCCCGGGTTGCCCTTGCCTTGCATCGCTTTCATCGTCTGGCCGACGAAAAACCCAAACAGCGCTTCCTTGCCGCCCTTGAATTCGGCGACCTTGTCGGCGTTTGCGGCGAGCACGGCGTCGACCGCAGCTTCGATCGCACCGGTGTCGCTGGTCTGGGTCAGGCCCTCGCGCGCCACGATCGCGGCGGCGCCGTCGCCGGTTTCTAGCATCAGTTCGAGCACCTGCTTGGCCGCCGAGCCCGAAATTGTGCCGCTTGCGACGAGCCCGAGCAGTTCCGCCCCGCTTTCGGGCGTGACCGGCGATGAGCCAAGATCGGTGCCCAGCTTGTTGAGCGCGCCGAACAGTTCGCTGGTCAGCCAGTTCGAAGCCTGCTTGGCGACGTCGGCCTCGGGCTTCTTCGCGTTGGCAGCAGTCGCTGTGACCAGCTTTTCGAACCAGCGCGCGGTCTCGACATCCGAGGTCAGCACCCGCGCGTTGTAGGCCGACAGCCCCAGTTCGCCTTCGTACCGCGCGCGCTTCGCGTCGGGCAGTTCGGGCAGGCTTGCCGCGCACTCATCGAGGAAGGCCTGATCGAGTTCCAAAGGCAGCAGATCGGGATCGGGAAAATAGCGGTAATCGTGCGCGTCTTCCTTGCTGCGCATCGAGCGGGTCTCGTTCCGGTCGGGATCGTAAAGCCGGGTTTCCTGGACGATCCGCCCGCCGTCTTCGATCACATCGACCTGGCGGCGCGCCTCAGCCTCGACCACCGCCATCACGAAGCGCACTGAGTTGACGTTCTTGGTCTCGGTCCGGGTGCCGAATTCGTCGCCGGGCTTGCGCACCGAAACGTTGACGTCGGCGCGCATCGAGCCCTGGTCCATGTTGCCATCGCACGATCCGACATAGCGCAGGATCTGCCGCAATTTGGTCAGGTAGGCCCCGGCTTCGGCGGGTGAGCGCATGTCGGGCCGGCTGACGATTTCCATCAAGGCCACGCCCGAGCGGTTCAAATCGACGTAGGACATGGTCGGGTGCTGATCGTGCATCAGCTTGCCCGCGTCCTGCTCGACGTGGATCCGTTCGATCCCGATCGTCTTGGTGGTGTCCTCGGGGTTCTTCTCGTCGAGGACGACGTCGATTTCACCCTCGCCCACGATCGGGTGGTAGAGCTGGCTGATCTGGTAGCCCTGCGGCAGATCAGCATAGAAGTAGTTCTTGCGGTCGAACCGGCTCCACGGATTGATCTGCGCGTTCAGCGCCATGCCGGTGCGCACCGCCTGACGGATGCACTCGCGGTTGGGCACCGGCAGCATTCCCGGCATCGCCGCATCGACCAGACTGACCTGGCTGTTGGGCGCGGCCCCGAAGGCGGTGGCGGCACCCGAAAAGAGCTTGCTTTGCGAAGTGACCTGCGCGTGGACTTCAAGGCCGATCACAACCTCCCATTCGCCCGTTGCGCCGTGGATGCGATAGTTTTCCATATGACCTGCCGATAGGGCGCAAAGGGCCCTGTGAAAAGGGGGGTTAGAGCGTGGCCGCATAGCGCCGCGACCATTGCCGCGCGGGTTCTTCGATCAGCCGCCAGCACCAGTGCGCCGCAAGCAGCGCCAGCGCGATAATGCCAAGTTGCACGGCGATGGCCGGAACTAGCGGGAGCTCGATCGATTTGATGGGAAGGTCTCCGGCATAGCCATAGCTCGCCAGGTGCAGCCCGGTCAGCCGCGAGGCCAGCAGCGCCGCGTCGGCAGCGCGGCCAAGTACCATCACGTGAGTCATGTAGAGGCTGTACGAGATCGCCCCGAGCCAAGCCGGCCAGCGCGTGCCAAGCAGGCGGCTGAGCGCCCCGTCTTGATGGGCGAAGGTCCACACCACCGCCGCCGCGGGCACGAAGATCCATTCGGGGTGCGAGAGCGATTCGGAAAACCACACAAACAGGATCAGCGCCGCCAGTGAGAGCACCTCAAGCAGCGTCGCCCCGCCCAATGGTGCGTCCTGCCGCCGCCGGAACAGTTCCCAGCACAGCGCACCCGCGGCAAACCCGGTCAGTCCGCGCTGGAGATCGGTGGTCAGCACCGGCAGTCTGATCCACTGCGTGTGGAGCACCAGCGCACCGAGCCCGCACGCGACGAGCAGCCACACCCCGCCGCGCCAGCGCCAGGCCAGCGCGGCCAACGCGTAAAGGAACAGCTCGACCGAGATCGACCAGCTCACCCCGTTGTACGAATTTTGCCGGTGCGGGACGTATCCATCGAGCAGGAAGGTGGCGGTGAACAGGTGGCCGGGCGAATGGCTTCCGGTGAAGGCCGGGCGCAGGCTGAGCCCGCCCGAACCAAGCGCCCAGGCGGCAAGCTCCAGCGCCGCGAACAGGGCGATCATGACGAGGTGAACCGGCAGGATCCGGCCCAGCCGCAGCACCGCAAAGCGCCGCAGCGGGAACCCCGCCGCGAGCCTGTCGCCATAGGAACAGGCGATCACGAAGCCCGACAGGACGAAGAAGAAATCTACGAACAGGCTGCCCATGCGCGCAAGTGGCAGGCCGGCAAGGCCATTGCTGGCGGGCAAATGATGCAGCAGTACCCCAAGCGCCGCGACCCCGCGCAGCGAATCGAGCGCGGTAAACCGGTGCGCGCTGTCAGCCAAAGCCCAGCGCCGTCACCACCACTTTGCGGGGCGGTGAGCGAACCCGGCGCGCGCTTCGATCGCCAGACCGGCATTGAGTACGCCCTGTTCGTCGAACGGCCGTCCGATGATCTGCAGCCCCAGCGGCAGGCCTTCGCGGTTGAGCCCGGCGGGGACCGACATTGCGGGCAGCCCGGCGAGCGAGGCCGGGACCGCGAACACATCGTTGAGGTACATCGCCAGCGGATCGTCGCTCTTGTCGCCAAGGCCGAAGGCGGCGGTCGGCGCGGTGGGCGCGAGGATCACGTCACATTGCTCGAAGGCTTGCGCAAAGTCGCGGCTGATCAGCGTGCGGACTTTCTGTGCCTGGGTGTAATAGGCGTCGTAGAAGCCCGCCGAGAGCACATAGGTGCCGATCAGGATGCGGCGCTTGACCTCGGCCCCGAACCCAGCAGCGCGGGTTGCTGCGTACATATCCTGGAGGCCTGCCCCATCGGGCAAGTCGCGCAGGCCGTAACGCACACCGTCATAACGCGCGAGGTTGGACGAGGCTTCGGCCGGGGCGATGATGTAATAGGCCGGCAGCGCGTATTTGGTGTGCGGCAGGCTGACCTCGACGATTTCGGCGCCCGCGTCCCTCAACCAGGCGATGCCCTGGTCCCAGCTGGCGGCGACATCGGCGTCCATCCCATCCATGCGGTATTCGCGCGGCACACCGACGCGTTTGCCCTTCATGTCGGGGTTGAGGCCGGCTTCCCACTGCGGCACCGCCATTTCGAGGCTGGTCGCATCCTTGGGATCGAAGCCAGCCATCGCCTCAAGCATGATCGCGCAGTCACGCACGTCGCGCGCCATCGGCCCGGCTTGGTCGAGCGACGAGGCAAAGGCGACGATGCCCCAGCGGCTGCAGCGGCCATAGGTCGGTTTGATCCCCGAGATGCCGGTGAAGGCCGCAGGTTGCCGGATCGAGCCGCCGGTATCGGTACCGGTTGCCGCCGGAGCGAGCCGCGCGGAAACTGCGGTGCTGCTGCCACCCGACGATCCGCCGGGAGCCATTGCGGCATTACCGCCATCCGCCCGCCGCCACGGCGAGATGACGTTGCCGAAATAGCTGGTCTCGTTCGACGAACCCATCGCGAACTGATCGAGGTTGAGCTTGCCCAGCATCCCCGCGCCAGCATCCCACAGCTTTTGCGAGACGGTACTTTCGTATTCGGGCACAAAGCCTTCGAGGATGTGGCTGGCTGCGGTGGTCTGGACGCCTTTGGTGGCGAACAGGTCCTTCATCCCGATCGGGACCCCACCCATCAGCCCGAGCGCTTCGCCCTTGGCGCGGCGCGCATCGGTGGCCTTGGCGGCTTCGAGTGCCTTTTCCGGGGTTGCGATGATGAACGCGTTGAGCGCACTGGCGGCCGCGACATTGGCGTTGAACGCCTCAGCTATTTCGAGCGCCGAGAAGGTGCCTGCAGCCACACCGTCGCGGATCGCAGCGACGCCCAGATCGGTGAGATCGGCCACTACTCGATCACCTTGGGCACGCCGTAGAACCCGTCCATCGCGGCGGGAGCATTGGCCAGCACTGCATCGCGCCGGCCGCCGCCGGTCAGCGGATCCGCGTCGATCACGTCGGCACGCAGGCGCATGTGGTTGGGGATCACCGCAGTCATCGGCTCGACCCCGCTGACGTCAACCTCGCCCAGCTGTTCAACCCAGGCCAGGATCCCGTTCAGTTCGGGAACCATGGCCGCAAGTTCGGCCTCACTCACCTTGATGCGGGCCAGCGCCGCGATCTTGGCGACGGTGGCGGTATCAACCGACATTGTGCGTGCTCACCTTGGAGTGTGGTTAGTTCTTCTGGGGCTCGGGAGCCGGCGGGGCTTCGCCTTCAGGACCAGGAGCGCCGCCCTTGCCGCCGGCCTGCTGCTGGGCCTGCATCTGCTGCATCATCATCTGCTGCTGTTCGAACTGTTCGGCATTCATGAAGCCCAGCAGTTCGACGTCGAAGTAGAGGTCCGAACCCGGCGGGATATCGGCGGGCGGCTGGTCACCATAGCCAAGCTTGGCGGGGATCATCAGGCGGTACTTGCCGCCCTTCTGCATGCGCAACAGCGCGCGCGAGAAACCCGGGATCATCTGGCGGATGACCAGCGGACCCGAAGCTTCGGGCTGGAACACCTTGTGATCCTTGAGCTCACCCTTGAGCTTGACCATCGCGACATCGTCCTTGGTCGGGAACGCGCCCGAACCGGCGGTAACTGTCTTGAGCTCGATATCGGGCGGCAGGCTGGCCCAGACCAGACCCGCAGCGGCAAGCGCCACCGCGAGCACCCCCAGCCACAACTTGGTCAGCACGCCCTTGGCAACGGGCTGCAACGGTACGCGGGTGATCTCGGTCATCTGGGTTCCCTGTCTGGTCTTCGTGTCGCGTTCGCGCATTTGCCGGATAAGCAAAAGGGCGCGGAACAGTCCGCGCCCTCATGGCCTAACACGCGCCGCCGTTCAAGCGGGGCTTGCGCGCCCTACTTGATCCCGTCGCGTTCCATCCGCTTGCGCTCCATCTTGCGGGCGCGGCGCACAGCAGCGGCCTTTTCACGGGCGCGCTTTTCGGACGGCTTTTCGTAGTGACGACGCAGTTTCATCTCGCGGTACACGCCTTCACGCTGCAGCTTTTTCTTAAGCGCGCGCAGGGCCTGCTCGACGTTGTTGTCGCGAACGAGAATTTGCATAAACCGAACCACCTCAAAGCAAAAAGACGAGCACCCCGCGTACCATCGGTGCGGGGGAGCACCTTTTATTCAAATAGTTTAAACCTGCCCGAATCCAACAGGAATGGGCCGAACCGGCGCGCGGCTAGCATCTACCACACCCATTGGCAAGCCTGACAGGGCGGGAAAGGTCATTAGCCGGGTCTTTCTGCGACGAAAAGGGCGCGGCGGACCATAGTCCCCCGCGCCCCTTCAGAACCATGCCGATCAGAAGCTGAAGCTGATCCGCGCGCGATAGCTCTGGTTGCGGAAATCGTCCCGCAGCACAGTGGTATCCGCTTCCAGCGCCACTTCAGCCGACTTGCCCAGATTGATGGCGATCCCGCCGCTCAGTTCGCCCCAATCGTTGTCGGTCGGAGTGAGCGCGAAGGGCGCCACCGCCGGGCCGCCAGCGAAACCGGCCAGGAAGCTGGTCGGCTGATCGAGGAAGTCGTGAACATAGTTGGCTTCGAAGTACGGCCGGATGGAGCCGGTGTTCTTGGCGCTGACGCTGAGGCCGAGGCGGCCTTCGAGCGCCTTGGCGCTCTCACGCTGGATCGCCAGTGCCATCGGACCGCCGGTTTCGATCCCGCCATCCATCGCCAGCGAGCCGTAGCGCAGCGAAGCACGCGGCACGACCGACAGGTTGGACTTGTGGGCCAGATCGAAGCCAAGCCCGATTTCACCTGTCAGCGCCACGCCATCATCCTTGAAGCGCAGGTTGTAAGGTGTGTTGACCAGAGTGATGGTCCGTTCCGACGACGATTCGTGCAGACCGACCCCAAGGCGAGCATCGAAGCGCAGGCCGCTGTCGCTGCTGAAGGCGCCATAGAGATCAAACTGGGCGAGCCACGCATGGGTATTCTGCGGGGCGCCGCCGGTCACACCGGAGAGATTGGAGTAATAAGCGCCAATCCCCAGCGTGGTATGATCGCCAGCGGCCTTTTCGACACCCGCTGCAACGAACCAGCCGTCGAAGGTATCACGGCCCGACGATGCGGCAGCCGGCATCGGCAGCGAACTGCCGTTGATATAGCCGGCGGCGAGGTAGCCGCTCATGTCGTCAGGCAGCTTGCCGCCGATTCCGGTGGTATCGGCAAGGCCGAGGCTGGCATTCATCGGCGCGCTGGCGCGCAGCGTGCCGACCTGGCTGGCCAATGCGGCAGGCTGCCCGATCATCGCCATGGTGCCGGTGCTGCTGCCGGGCTCGATCGAGTGGATCCGCTGGCGGAAGAACCGGTCGCTCGCGGCGCTGGCGGTAACTTCAAGTCCAGTCCGTGCGCTTTCGGTGCGCGGCGCAGCGCTTTCGAAGAAGGCGCGAATGGTCCCCTGGCTCTGCAGATCGAGCGGGCCATAGAGACCGGCTAGTGCACCGCCTGCCGAGGAAGCGCGATCGGCGTCCATCAACGAAGCATAGGACACCTGCACTGCAGAATTTGGATCGACCACGCTGGCGTATGGTACCGCCGTGATCTGCACCGAGACGGCATTGGTCGTATACGAGAGCGTCGGGCGGAGGATGGCGCTGATTGAAGCGCTGGCCCCGAAGGTCCCGGTCACCGCATTCTGGGCGGTGAGGAAGGTATAGACGTCGCCCGCATGCGGCTGGGTACCGCTCACCACATTGAACAGCACCGTTCCGCCGACATTGGCGATACCGCTGCCGGCCGCACCCGTCTGGACCGCAATCTTGTCGTTGGTCCCGGCCGCGCCGAGATCGATCAGCAGCACCGAGCCCGAGGCGAAGATCGTGTTGCCCTTGAAGGTCAGCGTGCCGACGTTGCCGGCCGTCCCCACCGTGCCCGGCGAGATCGTGCCGGCCACGTTGGTGTAGAACGGCGTGGTGATGAGGCCCGTCCCGTTGAGCCCGCCGGCGAGCATGAAGTAATCGCCATTGGAGGTCAGCGCGCCGTTGACTGACATGTTGCCGATCGACTGGGTGACGCTGATCCAGCTGGTCAGCGAGCCGGCGGTGCCGATGTCGAGCGCCGCATTGGCATTCGACAGCGTCAACCGGTCGATCACCACAGTGGAGCCCAGCGTGGTGGTTCCCGCTGCACCCAGCGTCACATCGAAGTAACGCGGATTGACGCGGGCGACACGGTCACCGTCGTAATTGTTGGGCACGAAGTTGGTTGCACCCGGCAAGCCGCTGGCGAGTGTCGGGGGGACTGGAGCGCCGCCGCCCGCAATCTGCGGCACAAGCGTTCCGCCAGTAGGCCGTGTGCCAGCCACGCCCGAATTGACTGCGGCTTCATCGACGGCCTCGATCAGTTCACCGGTCTGCGCCTGGCCTGCATCGTTGGCAGCAGTACCGATCGGATTTCCGTTGACCGTCTCGACCCCAGTGGCGACGTCGAGGCAATCAGACGAGGTCGCATCCTGGAAGCAGGCCTGGCCAAAGCCCGGCTGATCGGTGTTGCCCGCGCCCGGCGTGGTCGGGATGCCGTTGACCAGCTGGCCGTTGACGATGATCTGGTAGTTGGGATCGAGGTTGCTCAGCCAATGGGTGGCATCGGTCCAGTCACCATTGCCGGCGATCGAGCCGACATAGTGGTACGGATTGTTCGCCGCGATCCAGTCCCAATAGAGATAAAGCGGCTGGTAGAACGAGGCGGTGCCATAGCCGTTGGCGGGCTGGCCATTGAAGAAGCGGGTATAGCCGCCCGACAGCACGCCCAGAATCACCGACTTCGCGAAAGTCTTATCAAGGATCAGCGGACCGCCCGAATCGCCAGCGGCGGTGGTGCCTTCGTTGGGCTGGGCATTGTCGCGCCAGGCGTTGAAATCGAACGCCGAAGCGCCGGCGGTGCCGCGAAGTGGATCGTCGAAATCTATCCAGTATAGGTTCTGCGGATTGGTCGTATTGGAGGTGCCGCCGGGGCCGAACAGGAACTGTTCGAAGTCCCCCAGCGAAGCGAGCGCACCCAGCGTGTTTTCGGCAATGCGGCGGCGGTAATCGATCCCGCCGGTCGACCCGGTGGTTGCGGTGCCGTTGTTGCCGTAGCCATCGATCGCGACGTGATAGCCGGTACCGTTGGCGGTGATCGGAACCGCGGGAAGCTGCGAGAACAGCACGGCCCAGGTCGGCACATTGGCCGCCGGGGTATCGAGCGAGGCGACCGCGATATCACCATAGAGGAAGCCTGCCGCGTTAGCTTCGGTCGAAAGCGGGTTGTACGAAACATAGTTCGAATCGTACATGTAGCGGGCGGTGTTGGTGGCCCACTTGGGCCCGCCTGCCACCCCGTTGAGGTAGCCGCCGAACGCGCTCGCCCCGGCAACGTTGTTGTTCGACCCGAACCCGAAGCCGATCGGCTGGCCGCCCGAATTCTGGCCATAGGCACCGGCAGCGCGCGAATTGACGCAGTGCGCGGCGAATATCACGGTACGCGGGTTGATCAGCGATCCGGTGCACAGCCCGATAAAGCCATTGAGTTGATCGACGATCATCTGGCCCACGCCGGTGATATTTACCGGATCGCGGTCGGTGATGGGGGTGCCAGGATTGGCAATGACGATTTGCGGGCCAGGCGCGGAAATCGAAATCCCCGGCACCGCCTGCGGATCAGCTGCAACTGCCGCGATATTGGCGGATTGCGGCTCAAGCGTCGGCTGGAACAGGTCAGCGCCGCTCCGCGCAATCGGTTCGGCATCGGGTGCGGGTGACGATTCGGCCAAGGCCGGTGCTGCGGTGAGTGCGATTGCGAGCGCGGAAAAGCTTGCGCTGCAAGCAACCGCGCGGCCGAACAGGCCACGCCGAGAAGAAATACCAACCATGTAACTGCACCCCTGTGGTTACCACCTTGTTTACAAGCTGCTTCAATTCCTCAGCTTGTGCAACAGCCAGCCGCAAGAAAATTGCATCATTTCAGGATTAACTTGCGCACAATCGATTTAAGTCGCCACCTCGTCCGCACCTATCGGTGCTTGTCCCCGCCTAGGTTCCCCCTCTAAGAGGCGGTCGATGGCTGCACCCGGTTTCCTCAATGCATCGCTTTCCGTCGCCGCCGGCGGCGCTGCCGGGGCGTGGGCGCGTTATTCGGCGGATGTGGTGCTTGGCCGCATGGGCGCCAGCACCGCTGAGTTCCCGTGGTCGACGCTCGCCGTCAACGTGATCGGCAGTCTGCTGATGGGCCTGCTCGCTGGCTGGCTGGCGCGGCACGGCACCGGCGGCGAGGCCTGGCGGCTGCTGCTCGGCGTGGGCGTGCTGGGCGGGTTCACCACTTTTTCCGCGTTCAGCCTCGAACTCGCGCTGATGATCGAGCGCGGAACCATGGCGACCGCAGCGATTTATGTTGGCGTATCGGTGATCGCCGGTGTCGCGGCGTTGTTCGCTGGTCTTGCATTGATGCGGGTGGCCGCATGAGCGAGGTCGTCCGCCAGTTTACGGTCGAGCCCGACGACGATGGCGTGCGGCTCGACCGCTGGTTCAAGCGCCACTTGCCGCAAATCGGTTTCGCCACGATCAGCCGCTGGGCGCGCACCGGACAGATCCGCGTCGATGGCAAACGCGCCGATCCGGCTGACCGGGTGAGCACCGGCCAGGTCGTCCGCGTCCCTCCCGGCGGCGATGCCCCGGCGATCAAGGGCCAGCGTGAGCGCAAGCCCCTCACCCCCGAACAGCGCGAAATGGCGCTCGACATGGTGATCCGCACCACCCCCAGCGCCTTCGTGCTCAACAAGCCGCCGGGGCTGGCTACGCAAGGCGGCAGCGGTACGTTCGAACATGTCGACGGGCTGCTCGATGCGCTGGCGCAAGAGAGCGACCCGCGCCCGCGGCTGGTCCACCGGCTCGACAAGGATACTAGCGGCGTGCTGCTGATCGCGCGCACGCCGGGGAGCGCGGCGCAATTCTCGAAGCATTTTTCGGGCCGCTCGGCGCGCAAGGTTTACTGGGCGCTGGTGATCGGCGTGCCGGCCATCGAAGACGGACTGATCGAACTGCCGCTGGGCAAACAGCCGGGCAGCGGCGGCGAAAAGATGATGGTCGACGAAAGCGAGCACGGGCAAAGCGCGCGCACCCGCTACCGCGTGATCGACCACGCCGGCAACCGTGCTTCGTGGGTCGAATTACAGCCAATGACTGGGCGCACGCACCAGCTGCGCGTCCACATGGCGGCGATCGGCCATCCGATCGTGGGTGATGGCAAGTACGGCGGGCCGGACTCGTTCCTATCCGGCACGATCAGCCGCAAGATGCACCTTCACGCGCGGCGGCTGGTGATCCCGGCGCCCGGCGGCGACACCATCGACGTGACCGCCGACCTGCCCGATCACTTCGCCGCGAGCATGGTCAGCCTGGGTTTCGACGAGGCTGACGGCCTGATTGAGCTCAAGGCAAAGGCGCCGCCGACCAAGGAAGTGCAGAAGGCCGAAGCCAAGGCGCACGCCAAGCAATACCGCAAGGAACGCCGCGGTGAACGCCGCAGCCGCGCGACTGCGGCCACCACCCGCCCCACCAAAAGCCGCGGCCCGACCAAAGGCAAGGGCTCGCCCAAACCGGTCAAACCGGCAAAACGCTGATGCATCCCGCCTCCGCCTTCCGCAGAGCCGACCGCGCGCTGCTGGAAACCATGATCGAGGAGATCGGCTTCGGCATGATCTTCGCGGCGACGCCCGACGGCCTGCGCGTGGCGCATGTCCCACTGCTGTGGACCGCAGACGGGACGCTGCAATTCCACCTCTCGCGCGGCAATGCCATGACCAAGCACTTGAACGGGATGACCGTGCTGGCGGTGATCAACGGGCCAGACGGCTATGTCAGCCCGCGTTGGTATGCCGATCCCGAACAGGTCCCGACCTGGAATTACGTTGCAGTCGAGCTCGAAGGCCGGGTGCGACGGATGGACGCCGAGGGCCTGCTTGCCCAGATCACCGCCTTGTCCGACAAGCACGAGGCACGCGTGGCCGCGGGCCAGCCGTGGACCATGGACAAGCTGCCCGAAGCCAAGAGCCGCACGCTGCAGGCCGGGATTGTCGGGTTCGAACTCGAAGCGCTCGGCTGGCGTGAGACGGTCAAGCTCAGCCAGAACAAGAGCGCCGAGGAGCGCGAACGCGTGGCCACCGGGCTCGACAGCGAAGGGTCCATCGGGATTGCCGCGCTGATGCGCACCCTCGCCCCATGAGCGCCAAGATGACCGTGCGGCTCGCCTTGTTCGATTGCGATGGGACGCTGGTCGATGGCCAGGCCGGGGTCTGCAACGCGATGGACGCGGCCTTCGTCGATGCTGGCCTGCCCGCGCCCGATCACCACCTGGTGCGGCGGATTGTCGGGCTGAGCCTGCCGCAAGCGATCCGCAGCCTTGCCCCCGACGCCAGCGAAGCACAGCAGGCCGAGATCCACCTGGCCTATCGCAACCGCTTCCGAGCATCGCGCGAATCCGGTGCGCTGGTCGAGCCGTTGTATGACGGAATCGCCGAACTGGTCGCGGCGCTCGCGGTCGACGGCTGGACGCTCGGTGTCGCCACCGGCAAGAGCATGCGCGGGCTTGAACACTGCCTCGCCACCCACAGCCTGACCCGCCACTTCTCAACGCTGCAGACCGCCGACCAGCACCCGTCAAAGCCGCACCCGGCGATGGTCCACGCCGCGCTGGCAGAGACCGGCGCGCGGCTCGAAGACTGCGTGATGATCGGCGATACCGCGTTCGACATGGCGATGGCCGCGGCCGCCGGGGTGCGCGCGCTGGGGGTCGATTGGGGCTATCACACCCCCCGCGAACTGTTCGAAGCCGGGGCCGAGGCGGTCGCGACCAGCCCCGCCCACCTCAAGGACTTGATCGGATGAACGACAACGAAAGCATCGCCAAGCAGCGCTTCTTCATGCTCAGCCTGATCCGGCTGGCCAGCACCGCGCTGATCGTGGTCGGCCTGCTGATCCTGGCGGGCAAGATCGAGCTCCCGCGCGCCGCCGGGGCTGCCTTCACGATCTTCGGCCTGCTCGAATTGGTTCTCTTGCCGCGCTTCCTCGCCAGCAAATGGAAGACGCCGGGCGAATGAGGCGGTTCTGGAAGGAAGCGACAGTCGCCGATGTGGCAGGCGGCTGGCAGGTCATGCTCGATGGCCGCGCGCTAGAGACCCAGGCGGGCAGCGCGCAGATCGTACCCACGCGCATACTGGCAGAAGCGCTGGCGGGTGAATGGGCTGCGCAAGGCGACACGGTCAACCCGGACAGCTTCCCGCTTCGCGACCTCGCCGATCTCGCCATCGACGTTATCGCGCCCGACCGCGCCGGGGCCGTGGCCAAGCTGCGCGGTTACGGTGAAACCGATACGCTGTGCTATCGCGCCGAACCGGACGAACGGCTCCACGCCCACCAGCTGGAGGTGTGGGAACCGCCGCTGTGCGCCGCCGAGGCCCGCTGGCAGGTCCGTTTCGAACGCATCAGCGGGGTGATGCACCGCCCGCAGAGCGAAGCCACACTGGCCCGACTGGAACAGGTGCTGGCGGCACAGGATAATTTCACCCTTGCCGCACTGACCACGCTGAGCTCGCTCGCCGCCTCGCTGGTTGTCGGGCTTGCGGCGATCGAGCCCGGTGCCGATGAGGCGGCGCTGTGGGCCGCGGCCGAACTCGAAGAAATATGGCAAGCGGAGCTATGGGGCAAAGAGGCCGAGGCCGAAATGCGCCGGGCGCGGCGCTTCGCGGCATTCCGCAGTGCCGGTCAATTTGCCAAGCTGGCGCGCGGCGCAGTCTTGAACGGCTCGCAAAGCAGCCAACCGTGAATTTTGCCGCGGCAAATCAGTTCGAATATATCGATGGGCAGCTGCGGTCTTCGCATCCGCCATTGTTCGACTATTTCGAGGCTCAGAATGTTCGGGCCGCTGAAGCGGGTCGGCCAGAGCTTGACCTCTCCTACGGCCCCGATCCGCGGCAGACCCTTGATCTGTTCCGAACCCCGGAAGAACGCAAAGGTGCGGTTGTCTATTTCCACGCAGGTTACTGGCAATCGCGCGACAAGAGCGGTTTTCGTTTTATCGCGCCGCCGCTCACTGCGGACGGTTTCGATGTAGCGTTGATCAACTACCCGTTGAGCCCGCAAATGGGGGTCGGCGAGATCGTCACCGCCGCTTCCGCATCGCTCACCGCACTTGCCGCGTTTACTGGTAACGCGCCGCTGCTTCTCGTCGGTCACTCGGCAGGCGCGCATATCGCTGTCGAACTGGGCATGGCAGCACGAGCAGATTGCACCGTGGCGGGGCTCATGTCGATCAGCGGTGTCTTCGACCTGGCCCCGCTCATCAACACATCGGTCAACGAACGACTAGCGCTCGATGCGGCAACTGCCCGCGCAGCTTCACCGCTTCACCGCGTGGTCTCTGGCGCACCGCCAGCTCTATTCGCGGTCGGAGCACTCGAAACCAAGGCTTTTCGCGATCAGTCCGGCGAGATGTTTGCGGCATGGGCTGCTGCAGGAAATGCCGGTCGCCACATCACCGTTCCGAACGCCGACCACTTTTCGATCTTGACCGAGCTGTGCCGTGAGGACGGCGTACTGCGCGCGGCAATCCGTGACTTCAGCTGGTTGTGAGACAGTTAGAACCGAGGCGGATCCTGCGGTCAGGAGAGCATCTCGGTCTGTCGTAGCGCCTCCCCCAGCACCAACGCCGCAGCCGAAGCGAGGTTCATCGAACGCACTTCGGCTCGGATCGGGATGCGCAGTTTCGCGTCGCACAGATCCGCCACTGCGAGCGGTACCCCGGCGCTCTCCTTGCCAAACAGCAGCACGTCGTCTTTGCGGAAGGCAAAGTCATAGAGCGACTGCGTGGCCTTGGTGGTGAACAACACCAGACGGCTGCTCCTCTGAGTCTCGCGAAACGCGTCAAAGCTCGCGTGGCGCGTGATCTCGACGTGGTCGATGTAATCCATCGCCGCGCGGCGGACGCGGCGGTCGTCCCATTCGAAGCCCATCGGCTCGATCAGGTCAACCGCAGCTCCGAGGCACGCGCCGCGCCGCAGCACCGCGCCGACGTTGCCGGCGATTTCAGGTTCGTAGAGGGCAATGCGCATGGGGTCGATTGGCGTGGCGGTCAGCCGCCGACCACCCAACCTGCCACTTGCGCGGCGACATCGTTCGCGGCCTTGTTGAGCGCCGGGCCGACTGCTTCGGGCTTGGCCTCGATCCCCGGGACCACGCTTTCGAAGCGCTTGGTCGAGACGACCGCGTTGCCCGTCGTGCTGCGGATCGCTTCGAACCGCACGACCACCGAACTGGTACGCGCGTCATAACCCATGTCGATCAGCCGTCCCGAAATGCGCGTGCCGACACTGGCCGCGGCCTGCGTATCTTCGAGCACCAGCGCGCTGGTCTTGCTCCGCAGCGTTTCGGCAAGCAGCGCGCGGAACAGCCGCGCCGGGCGTTCGACCCAGGCGGCGTTCTTGATGTAAGCCACGTTGGTATCATCAACCTGCACCGGTACGCGGACCACGGCGAGATGCTGGTCGGTCTCAGGCTCCATCACCATGATCGCGGTCTTGGGATCGCCACTGGTGACGGTGCCGGCCGGAACGGTGGTGGCAGGCGTCAGGGTAAGCAGCGTCGGCGGCACCTTCCCGCCAAGGCTGATGCAGCCCGACAATGTCATGGTGGCCGCAAGCGACAGCGTGAGCAGCACCGGAATGGCCTTGTTGATCCGCATCGCTGATTTCCCTGTCATGGCTCCGGACTTCATGGCTTGTAATCCGGCAAGGCCGGCCCGCCGAGCAGCCCCTTGGCGCCCTGATCGTTGAGTTTTTCGGTCATGCTGCGCAGCGATTTGGTGGTGGCGCGCAGATCGCGGATCGTGGCTTCAGCTTCGGGCAAGGTCTGTTCGCTGAACCGCTTGGCGCCGGGGCGCATATCGGCCAGCAGCCCGTCGAGCTGGTCGGAGGCCTTGTTGATCGACTTCAGCGAGCGGTCGAACTGCCCGACCATCGGCTTGACATCATCATTCATCATCCGGTCGGCCGATCCAGCGACCAGCTGGAAGCTGGCCAGCGCGCCTTGCGCTTCGGCCAGCGTGCCCTGCAGCTGGACCAGCGTCTGGCGCATTTCGGGCGAGGCATCGGCCAGGCCCTTGGTCAGCCGATCCGAATTGGCGAGGATGTTCTCGATCGAGGCCTGGTTCTTGTCAGACAGGATCAGCGTAAACCGCTCGGTCAATGTCGCCAGCCGTTCGAGCAACACCGGCGCGCTGTTAAGCAGTTCGCCAAGGCCCCCCCGCTTGGTCGGGATTACGGGCTTGCCTTCGGGGCAGCTGCCGCGCGGGTTCTTGTCATCGCACACGATCAGCGGCGCATCCTTGCTCGCGCCTTCGAGCTGGATGTTCGACAAGCCGGTGAAGCTGCCCTGCATCGTCGCGGTGGTGCCGAGCCGGATTTCAACATCCTTGTCGACCGAGATGCGGACCCGAACATAGCTCGGGTCTTTCTTCCACAGCTCGATCTCTTTGACCTGCCCGATCGGCACGCCCGAGAAGGTTACGCCCGACCCCTTGGCAAGGCCGTCGACCGACTGTTTGAAGAAGATGTCGTATTCGTGCTTGGAGCCTTCGCCAAGCCGCGCCATCCAGATGATCGCGACGGCCAGCAGAGCGAGCATTGCCAGCGACATTGCGCCCACCCAGACATTCTTGGCTCTCGTCTCCATAGCCGCTCTATGCCCCTGCTTTCCGGATCTTGTCCATGCCTTTGGACTTGGACCGGCGCTGCGCCGCCTGGGCCGCGCGCCCGCGCGGACCGTTGAAGTATTCCTGGATCCACGGATGATCGAGCGCGAGCAGTTCGGGGATCGTGCCCACTGCGATCACGCGCTTGTCGGCAAGCACGGCGACACGGTCGCAGATCTCGTACAGCGTATCGAGGTCATGGGTGATCAGGAACACGGTGTGGCCCAGCGTATCCTGCAGCTCGCGGGTCAGCTCGTCGAAGGCGGCGGCGCCAATCGGATCGAGCCCGGCGGTCGGCTCGTCAAGGAACAGCAGCTCTGGATCGAGCGCTAGCGCGCGGGCCAGGCCGGCACGTTTGCGCATCCCACCCGACAGCTCGGACGGGAACTTGTCCGCCGCATCTTCGGGCAGACCCGCCAGCTTGATCTTGTAGAGCGCAATTTCGCGGCGCAGCTCGTCGCCGATTTCGGGATGGAATTCGCGCAGCGGCACCTCGACGTTTTCCGCCACGGTCAAGGTCGAGAACAGCGCGCCGCCCTGGAACAGTACCCCCCAGCGGCTGCGCACGTCGACATCGTCGGGATCGCGTTCTTCGGCAACCTGATCGCCGAGCACCTCGATATGCCCCGCTTCAGGCTGCTGCAGTCCGATGATCGAACGCAGCAGCACCGACTTGCCGGTGCCCGAACCGCCGACCACGCCAAGGATTTCCCCGCGTCGCACCACCAAGTCGAGATCCTCGTGAACCACGTGGCTGCCGAAGGCGTTTTTCAGCCCTTCGATCACCACGGCGGGTTCGGCGCTTTGTTCGGGCCGGTTCATCCCCACCCCACTTCGGTGAAGAACACCGCAAAGAAGGCATCGAGCACGATCACCGCAAAGATCGCCTGAACGACCGCGACGGTCGTGCGCAGACCCACTTCCTCGGAGTTCCCTTCGACCTGCATGCCCTGATAGCAGCCCGCCAGTGCGACGATCAGGCCGAACAGCGGCGCCTTGATCAGTCCCACCCAGATATCGTGCATCGGCACCACTTCCTGGATGCGGTTGAGGAAGCTGAAAAAGGGGATGTCGAGCGAGAACATCGAGACGAAGGCCCCGCCGATAATCGACAGAACCGCGGCGTAGAACCCCAGTAGCGGCATGATCAGCAGCGCGGCCAGGACCCGCGGCACCACCAGCGCCTCCATCGGTGAAACCCCGATGGTGCGCATCGCGTCGATTTCCTCGGTCAGCTTCATCGTGCCGATCTGCGCGGCGAAGCTGGAGCCTGACCGGCCGGCGAACATGATCGCCGTCATCAGGATGCCGAGTTCGCGCATCGACAGCCGCCCGGTGAGGTTGACCGTGTAGATCTCTGCGCCGAACTGCCGCAGTTGGACCGCGCCTTGCTGGGCGATGACGATCCCAATCAGAAAGCTCATCAGCCCGACGATCGGCAGCGCGTTGACCCCGGAGAGCTCGATCTGCCGGACCAGCGCATTGCGGCGGAAGCGCGAGGGATGCCTGATCAACGCTCCGAACGCGATCAACAGCGAACCAAGGAAGGCGATCAAGCGGATCACGCCATCGGCATAAGCGATGACGAAGGCGCCGAACCGTTGGGCGATGTTTGCCAGCGCGCCCAATTCGCCCGCCGCCTCGTCCGCGCTGGTCGGGACGGTTTCGAGCAGGTCCTCGTCGATATGCTCGCCGCGCACCGCCGCGATCAAGCGCATCGCTTCCTCGCTGCCGCCGGTGATCTTGGCCCCGCGTTCCTCGGCCATGCGGGTCACCAGCCATGCGCCGACGGTATCGAACGCGCCGACTTGAGCGAGGTCGATCGCCTCGACCTGCTCCTCGATCGCGCGCAGCCGCTCGTCGATCCGGCCGACGGACGAAACGCACAGCGGGCCGCTCAGCGCGATGCTGATGCCGCCGTCTGTTCCGGTTTCGGTCGTGAAGTCAGCCCATTCGCGCATTCGGTGCCCTGTCTGCGGTAAAAACGCGCGAGCGGCAAGGCGGTTGCACCGCTGCCCTGCCGCTGGCAAAGGCCGCTGGGTTATGACTGAAGCCAGCCCCAATTCCGAATTACCCAAGACCTTCGACCCCGCCGCGATCGAGGCGAAGTGGTACGCGCATTGGGAAACGAACGGCCTGTTCCGCCCTGACCGGCCGGACGCGCAGCCGTTCACCATCGTCAACCCGCCGCCCAACGTCACCGGCTCGCTCCACATCGGCCACGCGCTCGACGTTACGCTGCAGGACGTGGTGGTGCGGTATGAGCGGCTGCGCGGCAAGGATGCGTTGTGGGTGGTCGGCACCGACCACGCCGGGATCGCGACGCAAATGGTGGTCGAACGCCAGCTTGAGCTCGCGCAGGACAAGCGCACCAATTACACCCGCGAGGACTTCATAGCCAAGGTGTGGGACTGGAAGGCCGAAAGCGGCGGGACGATCACCCGCCAGCTGCGCCGCCTTGGCTGCTCGATGGACTGGAGCCGCGAGCAGTTCACCATGGACCCGCACTTCACCAAGGCCGTGGTCAAGGTCTTCGTCGAGCTGCACAAGCAAGGCTTGATCTACCGCGACAAGCGACTGGTGAACTGGGACCCCAAGCTCAAGACTGCAATCAGTGACCTTGAGGTCGAGACCCGCGAGACCAAGGGGAGCTTCTGGCGCTTCCGCTACCCGTTCGCCGATGGCAGCGGCGCGGTCGAGGTCGCGACCACCCGGCCCGAGACGATGCTCGCTGACATGTGCGTTGCGGTGAACCCGGAAGATGCGCGATATAAGGATGTCATCGGCAAGGACATTCTACAGCCGATCACCGAGCGCGTGTTCAAGGTGGTGGCCGACGAGCACGCCGACCCGGAACTTGGCAGCGGCGTGGTCAAGATCACCCCGGGGCACGATTTCAACGATTTCGAAGTGGGCAAGCGCGCCGGGATAAAGCCCGGCGACATGCTCAATATGTTCGATGCCGAGGCGAAAGTGGTGCAGACTTCGGATGGGCTGGTCCCGGCGGAGTTCATCGGGCTCGACCGGTTCATCGCGCGCAAACTGGTCGTGGAACGGATGAAGGAACTGGGCTTCCTGATCCCGCATCTCGACAAGGACGGCGAAGAGCACGACGCCGAACCGCGCACAATCCAGACCCCATTCGGTGATCGCGGCGGGGTCGAGATCGAGCCATGGCTGACCGACCAGTGGTACGTCAACGCCGCCGAACTCGCGAAGGAACCCATCGCCGCCGTGCGCGACGGGCGGATCGAGATTGTGCCCAAGACGTGGGAGAAGACCTGGTTCAACTGGATGGAGAACATCCAGCCGTGGTGTGTGTCTCGCCAGCTGTGGTGGGGGCATCGGATCCCGGCGTGGTATGGTTCGGACGGCGAAATCTATGTTGCTGAGACCGAGGAAGCCGCGCAATCAGAGGCCGGACCCGCGGTCGCCCTGACCCGCGACGAAGACGTCCTCGACACCTGGTTCTCCTCCGCGCTGTGGCCGTTCGCGACCCTCGGCTGGCCGAACCAGACCGACCTGCTGGCCAAGCACTACCCCAACGACCTGCTCATTTCGGGCTTCGACATCCTGTTCTTCTGGGACGCGCGGATGGCGATGCAGGGGATGCATTTCATGGGCCAGGCGCCGTGGAAGCGGCTGTATCTGCACGGCCTCGTCCGCGCGCCTGACGGCCAGAAGATGTCCAAATCGAAGGGCAATGTGGTCGATCCGCTCGGCCTGATCGACCAGTTCGGTGCCGATGCCTTGCGCTTCTTCATGGCGGCGATGGAAAGCCAGGGCCGCGACATCAAGATGGATGAGCGCCGGGTCGAAGGCTATCGCAACTTCGCGACCAAGCTGTGGAACGCCGCGCGGTTCTGCCAGTCGAACGGGATCGCCGCCTCAACCAGCCTCGCAGCCCCCGCCGCGACCAGCGCGGTCAACCGCTGGATCATCGGCGAAGTGGTCGAAACTGTCGCCGCGCTCGATCAGGCGATGGCCGACCTGCGCTTCGACGCCGCGGCCAATGCGATTTATCACTTCGTCTGGGACCAATTCTGCGACTGGTACATCGAGCTGATCAAGGGTTCGTTCGACGACGAGACCAAGGCCGTCGCTGGTTGGGTGCTCGACCAGATTTTGGTGATGCTCCATCCGTTCATGCCGTTCGTCACCGAGGAGCTGTGGAGCAAGCTGGGTGACCGCGCACATTACCCGCTGATCACCGCGAAGTGGCCCGAGCCTGGGGCGAGTGTGGATGCCGAGGCGAAGGTCGAGGTTGAGTGGTTGATCGCGCTGGTCGGCAACCTGCGCACCGCCAAGAACGAGCTCGGCATCGCGCCGGGCGCGCGGCTGGACGCTTACCTGCCCGAGCCGAGCGAAGCGACCCGTGGGATCATCGCCCGCAACAGCGCGGCAATCGACCGGCTGGCGCGCCTGACCGGGATCAAGCTGGAAGCAGCCCCCGCCGGGGCGGCGATGCAGATCGGCGCGGGCGATGCCAACATCGTTGTGCCTCTCGAAGGCGTGATCGACATCGCCGCTGAAAAGACCCGCCTGACCAAAGCCCTCGAAGTGTCCACCAAGGAAGCCAAGTCGCTCGAAGGCCGCCTCTCCAATCCAGCCTTTGTCGAGAAGGCCAAGCCCGAAGCGGTCGACAAGGCCCGCGCCGATCATGCCATGCATGCGGCCGAGGCTGAGCGGCTCAAGGCGGCTCTGGCGCGGTTGGGGTAATTCCTCCCCCTCCCCGCTCGCGGGGAGGAATGAGACTGTCCTACTCGGCCTAAATCTGCGAAGGAGCGCCCGCCATGTCCCTCCGCACCGCCCCATCCTGTGTCCTTGCTAAGCCGGCCAAGACCCTGCGTCTTTTCTTCGTCAGGACAGTGGTCCAAGCGGTCCAAGCGAGGCGATCAATATGTCGCTGACCCTCGCCACCACCACCCCCGGTGAGCCTGAGATCTTCGCCTCGCTCCAGGGCGAAGGACGCTCCGCCGGGCTGCCCTGCACGTTCGTGCGGCTATCACGCTGCAACCTTGCGTGCACCTGGTGCGACACTGCCTACACGTGGCGCTTCGAGGGCGATAACCGCCCGCATCGCGATGGCATGACCTTCGAACGCAAGGCCAACCTGATCGTTTTGAGCGAGGACGACGTCGCCGCGCGGATCATGGCGCTGGGCGGCAACCGGCTGGTGATCACCGGCGGCGAACCATTGCTCCAGGGCGCGCAATTGGCGCGGATGGTGGCGCTGCTTGATGGCCACACGGTCGAGATCGAGACCAACGGCACCGTCGCACCGCATCCGGAACTGGCTCCGCTGATCGATCAATACAACGTCAGCCCGAAGCTCAGACATTCAGGCAATCCCCCTGAAATTGCTCTTCTTTCTGAGCGCCTCAACGACTGGGTAAACACACCTAAAGCGAACTTTAAGTTCGTGATTTCAGTCCCAGAAGACCTCGCCGAAGTGCTCGAACTGCAGGCGACCTACGCCATTCCCGCAATCCGCATCCAACTGATGCCCGAGGGAACCAGCAGCGAAGCAATCCGCGCTCGCAACGACTGGCTCGCGCCGCTCGCGTTTGACCACGGGCTGGGCTTCAGCGACCGCCTGCACATTCACCTCTATGGGGATACCCGGGGCACATGACCGACGAACTTCCACCGGCAGGCCCGCCCCGCGGCGGACCGCCGCAGCGCGGCGACCTCGCGCCCAATTCTGGCGGTGCGCCGCTACGCGGCGACCTGACACGGGGCCCGATCTTCAAAACGCTCGCGCTGTTCTCGCTGCCGGTGCTGCTGGGCAATGTGCTGCAAAGCCTCAACGCCTCGGTCAACACGGTGTGGATCGGGCGCTTGCTGGGCGAGGATGCGCTGGCCGCCACATCGAGTTCGAACATCGTCATGTTCCTGGTCTTCGCCGCGATTTTCGGGATCAGCATGGCGACGACGATTCACGTTGGCATGTACTTCGGCGCGCGCAATCTGGAGCAGATGCGCAAGAGCTTTGGCGCGGGGCTGGGGCTGTGCGTGATGCTGTCGGCAGCGATCGCACTGATCGGCTGGATCTTTGCGCCAGACCTGCTCGACCTGCTCAATCTGCCCGGCACGTCGCGGCATTTTGCGCTGGATTACTTGCGGGTGATTTTCCTCGTCCTGCCGGGAATGACGCTGAGCGTGCTGGTCTCCAGCGCGATGCGCGGCTGCGGGGATTCGCGCACGCCGCTCTATTTCCAGATCCTCACGGTCATCCTCGACATCGGCCTCAACCCGCTGTTCATTGCGGGGATCGGGCCGTTTCCCAAGCTCGGCATCGTCGGCGCGGCGGTGGCAACGGCGATTGCGACGTTGACCGGGCTCTCTGGCCTGATGGCCTGGATCTATTGGCGCGACTTGCCGATCCGCCTCAAGGGCCGCGAGCTCGCCTTTCTCTGGCCGGCGCGCGAGGAGCTTTCGTACTTGGTCATGAAAGGCGTGCCGATGGGCCTGCAGATGCTGGTTATCTCGGGCGCAGGCGTGATCATGATCGGGCTGATCAACAAGGAGGGGATCGATTACGCCGCGGGCTATGGCGCGCTGCTGCAGCTGTGGAACTATATCCAGATGCCAGGGCTGGCGATCGGCGCCGCAGTGGGCGCAATGGTAGCCCAGCACATCGGCGCGCGGCGTGAAGCCCGTGTCGACCAGATCAGCTGGTCGGGCGCGGGGGCGAACATCGCCATCACGCTTGCGCTGACCGGGCTGATGCTGGTGTTCGGGCGGCCGCTGCTGGCGCTGTTCCTTGGATCAGACAGCCCGGCGATCCCGGTCAGCCTGCACATCCAGAACCTGGCGATCTGGACTTACATTCCGTTCGGGGTGACGATCGTGCTGTTTGGCACCCTGCGCAGTTATGGCGCAGTGCTGATCCAGATCGCGATCCTGTTCACCGCGATGTACGGCGTGCGGCTGGGCGCTTATGTGCTGCTTTACCCGCGGCTCGGGCCGGATGCGCTGTGGTGGTCGCTTAACATCAGCTCGGTCGCCACGCTGGCGCTCACCCTGCTCGCCTATTTCTATGGCAACTGGCGCAACGTGATGCGTGACCGCATCGCGATCGAATTGCAGCCCGCTTAGCGGCCCGCCCCCGGCTTAACGACCCTGCGCGCGCCAGCGTTGGACGGTGCGGTGGACCATTTCTTCCTCGCCGCCCGAGCTGTTCCACAGTTCGGAGAACGAAGGGTCGGCCGAAGCCGGACGCTTCATTTCTTCAAGCTCGTCGAAGCTGACCCGGATCGGGATCGAAACGCCTTCGCCGCAGATGATGCATTCGCGGTTGCGCAGCGCCGGGATCGAATCGAGGAAGCCGCGCGCGCCTTCGGGCATGGCGGCTTTTACGAAAGCCTGATCGCGGTCGTTGTTGAGCCGCATCGAAATGATCGTGCCGCACTGTGACAGCACGCCTTCGGCAAGATCGCTGGGGCGCTGCGTGATCAGGCCCAGGCTGACCCCGTACTTGCGGCCTTCCTTGGCGATCCGGCCAAGGATGCGGCCGACCGAAGATCCGTCCGAATTCTTCTCGCTCGGCACGTAGCGGTGCGCTTCTTCGCACACGAGCAGCACGGGCCGGGTCTTTTCATCGCGGCTCCAGATCGCGAAGTCGAACACCAAGCGGCTGAGCACCGCAACCACGGTGCTGGTCACGTCCGAAGGAACGCCCGAAACGTCGATGATCGAGATCGGCTTGCCCTTGCTCGGCATGCGGAAGATCTTGGCGATGAATTCGGCCATCGTATCGCCGACCAGCATGCCCGAGAACAGGAACTGATAGCGCGGATCGGCCTTGAGCTCGTCGATCTTGGTCTTGACCCGCATGAACGGCGCCGACGAGGTGGCCTTATCGAGCTTGCCCATCTCGGTCTGGATCATGTTGGTCAGGTCCGAGAGCAGGTAGGGGATCGGCGAATCGACGGTGATCTTGCCCATCGATTCGGCCAGCCGGTTCTTCGAGCGGGCGGCGAGCAGGCACTTGGACAGAATGTCCATGTCCTCTTGCCGGTCATTCCCGGACGAGGTCAGGAACACCTCGCAGTGCTCCTCGAAGTTCATCAGCCAGTATGGCATCTGCAGGTTGGAAACGTCGAAGATCATCCCCGTCTGCTTGAACGCCGCCGAATATTCGCCGTGCGGGTCGATCATCACGATATGCCCTTCGGGGGCATGTTCGCAGATCCGGTGGAGGATCAGCGCGGCGCTGGTCGACTTGCCGGTACCGGTCGAGCCGAGCAGGGCAAAGTGCTTGCCAAGCATCGCGTCGACATAGAGTCCTGCGCGGATGTCGCGGGTCGGGAACACGGTGCCGACCTGAATGCTGGTGCGCCCGTCGCTGGCGTAGATCTGCTTGAGGTCATTGCTGGTCGCTGGATAAATCAACGCGCCGGGAATTGGGTAGCGGGTGACGCCGCGGCGGAAGCTGTGGATCCGGCCGGTCAGGCGTTCTTCATCGCCTTCACCCATGAAATCGATGTTGGCCATGATCCCGCCGGGGGTTTTGGAATCCTGCCGCTGGGTCCGCACCGAGGCGAGCAGCCAGCCCTTGCCGACGCGGATTTTGACCTGGCTGCCGACTTGCCCGGCCAGCGCAATCGAGGGATCGGCATCGGCCGTGCATTCCTGCAGCCGCTGCAGGTCGAGCGCGATTGCCGAGCCGGAGCCAGCGATTTCGAGCACGATCCCGATCGGATCGCGGGCGTTGTCGATCTCTTGCACCACGTTCGCCGCATCGGCGGGGATATCCCCGGCCTGCGCCGCGCGTGCATTACCAAACCCTTGGCCGCTCATGTCATTCATCACTGCAAATTGCCCCGCACGCCAGCCTTTGCGCTAGTTCTGCAGTGGTAAGCCGGAGCGGTTAAGATTGGCCTAAATTCAAGCTTTCCAGTCGGTTTCGCTCAGACCAGGGCAAACAGGCGGCCCGCAACGAAACCCATGCCAACCGACAGCGCTACGGCGAGTAGGCCATAAAAGAACCCGTCATTCTGCGCAAAATCGGCCACTACACGTTCGAAACCCTGCTTCTTCACCACCACCCGGCTGATCGCCGAAGCGACCACGCGGCCGTGGTTTATGGCAAAGGTTTCAGCGGTATAAGTCCCGGTTTGGACCGACGAAGGCAGGGCGATGCGGGCCTGATAGAGGACCTGCTCGTTCACGCTCACCCCGCGCGGGTCTTCCTTGTAAAGCCCCTGCCGGCTGAGCAGGTCGACCAGCCCGGCCGACATCCGCGCCTGCTCCTTGGGATCATACGACCCGATCGGCGAAAGCTGCAGCCAGGGCAGCCCCAATTCGTAGATCGCTGCGGTCTTGTCATCGACGATCCGCGAAATCGGTTTGGAAGATGCAACCGCGAAAAAAGTTGGGGCAGATCGAAATTCGACGTTGTCTGCATTGACCCAGATGCCGGCAAACCTGCTCTTTTCGCGCAGCACGATGGACCGCGTCGGCCCTTTGAGGACCACGACGATATCATAGTCCTGCCCGGCCCGGCTGCCTTCCGGGGTGAGGATCGCGCCGAACAGCAACAACTCGGTGCCGCGAAAGCCCTGGCGAACCTGCACCTCGTGCTGCGACACCTCGGGCACCAGGATCGGATCGCGCGCGGCAGTCAGGAACAGAAACGCCAAAAGGAGGAACAGGCCCTTCACGACGGGGTAATCGAATAGATTTCATCGGGCCGCCAGCCGAGCCCGAGCGCCATGCGCAGCGCCACCACCAGCACGATCGCGGCCAGCACAAAGCGCAGGCGCGCGGCCGGCAGCTTCTGCGCCCACTGTGCGCCGATCTGCGCCCCCGACACCGATCCGATCAGCAGCAACACGGCGAGTACGACATCCACCGCCTTCGTGGTCAGCGAGTGCATCATCGTCGTCGCCATGGTCACGAACAGGATCTGAAACAGCGAAGTGCCGACCACCACGTTGGCGCTCATCCCCAGGATGTAGAGCATTGCCGGGACCAGCACGAAACCACCGCCGATGCCCATCAGCATGGTGAGAATCCCGGTAAAGATCCCCAGAATCAGCGGGGCCAGCGGCGAAATGTACAGGCCCGAGCGGTAGAAACGCCAGCGCAGCGGCAGGCTCGCCACCATCGGATGATGCCGCCGTTTGCGGGCCGGGACCGGCACCCCCGATTTCTGCGCCTTCATCACCTGCCAGCTTTCACGCGCCATCAGCGAGCCGATCCCGCCGAGCAACACGACGTAGAGGATGTTGATGACCACATCGATCTGGCCGAGCGCCTGGAGCAGGCTGAACAGTGCCGCCCCCAGACCGGTCCCGATGATCCCGCCAGCGACCAGCACGGCGCCCATCTGGTAATCCACGCCGCCCCGGCGCGAGTGCGCGAAAACGCCCGAAACGCTGGCGCCAGTCACCTGGCTTGCCGCCGATGCCGCGGCCACGGTGGGCGGAATGCCGTAGAAGATCATCAGCGGCGTGGTCAGGAACCCGCCGCCGACGCCGAACATGCCCGAGAGGATACCCGTCGTTGCACCGAGCAAGACGATGACAAGGCCATTGACCGAAAGGTTGGCGATGGGAAGGTAGACATCCATGCGTGGCTTCAAGGCCTAAACCATGGCGGCGGCAAAAAGAAGGCTAAGCGACTAAAACCCGGCAGAAAGCGTTACGACCGGACCTGAATCGGGCGCAGCATTGCCGCTGACCCGCCAGCGGTAATCAGCCGACAGGCGGGTGTTGGTTGGCCCAAGGCGGAAGTTGACGGTTGCCGTTGGTCCGACATCGACGCGGTTCGCCCCGCGCTGGGCACCGCCCCACACGCCGCCACCGGCCCGGAGCTCGAAATTGCCGGCATGAACCAGCGGATGTTCGACCCGGGCTTGCCCATCGACAAACGCTGTCGCTCCGCGGCCGCCAACGTAGCCGGCCTGGACATAGGCCTCGGCCCGGGTACCGAACGGCAAGCGCACCGCGGGAAGTTCGCTGACCAGTGCCGCTGCGGGGCGGACGATTGTGCCGCTGGTCGTGCGGGTCACGCGGCCTTCGGCCATGAGCCTGACCGGCAGGCCCGGGATCGGACGGATCGATACCCCGGCCGCCAGTTCTTCGCCGCGCGGACGTTCGATCCCGCTCGATGCGCGCAGGTAAAGTGCCGGACTGCGGCCACTGCCGGGCGCCAGGAAATAGCGCAGGATCAGTCCGCCTTGGCTGCCGCCGTAGAAGCCGGTGGGAATGACTGCACCGGGGAGCCCGGCACCGGGCGCGTTGAACATATTTCCGCCCGACCTGAGCAGTAGCCAGCCGTCAGCGGACCAGCGCGGCGCAGAGGTCTTTCCGGCAACCCCGGCAAGCGGGAGCGAAGGACGTTGAGGCGCCATGGCGAGCGCCGGTTCCGCTGGCAGCATGCTCATGCCGGCCAGCCACAGGTCCTGATGCCCCGCAGCGGTGCGCACCGAAATGCGCGGGGCCTTTTCCGCCGTCACCGTGCCGGAACTCTGGGCCGCGTTTTCCAGCAACGGCGGGGTGGTAGTTGGCATTGCAAGTGGTGCAATTGGCGGAGCGAGCGTGGGATGCGCGGTCGGCACAAGATTCTGGCGATGCGGCACATCGCGCAAGGAATCGCGGCCGGTGACGGGGCGCTGGCCTTGCGCGGCAGCAACTGCTGCTTTGGAGTGGTGATCCGGCCCGGTCGCGGGGGCCAAGGTGCTTTCCCACATGGCCGCACGGGCGCCAACCCAGCTGACCATGATCAGCCCCAACGCGACCAGCGGCTGGCCGCGGCGCCTGACCTGACTGCGCGGCTTCACCTGCGCACCGGCTGCAAGGCAACAGTCGGCCGGACGGGGCTGGCCGTGGCAGGATGAGCGTCATGGGCAGTCTTGTCCCAGATAACCACGCCGTCCCGCAGCGAACGGAAATAGGAGGTCAGCGCCCGCCGGCCGGCCATGATCGCGATGACATTGGCGACCGGAATACGCAGGACCGAAAGCGCGCCTTCGCGCCAGCCGTACTCGTGGGTGGTGAACACAATTCGCGACGCGGCGTGCCACACAAATCCGGCGAAACTGGCCAGAAGCATCACCCTGAGCGGCTGCGACAGCGGCAGCACATCAACCTTGCCCATGGCGTGCAGCACCAGCAGTACCGCATCGAGCGCGAGCAAGAAATAGGCAGCCGCCAGGACCAGCGCGGTCAGCGGGCCGCGGCGATCGCGCAGCGCCATCCAGATATCGACCGGATGCAGGCTCCAGCCCATCCGGTCCCAGCCCTGGAACGCGATCCCGTGCACCCAGCGGGTCTTCTGCCGAACCGCTGCGTCCAGCCGATTTGGAAAATAGCTGCGCGTTGCAACAAGCGCCCCGGCATCGTCGCGCAGCCGCACGAAGGCGCTGCCCCGGCCTTCGTTCGACATGACCAGACCAAGTTCATAGTCCTCGGTCAGGCATTCGGGCGCGAACGGTCCCGCCTCGCCTTCGGCAGCACGGCGCGCGGCAAGGTCACCCAGAGCGGCGCGAGAAAAACCGCAGCCAACCCCGGCTGCGGGCAAAGCCCCGCCCAGCGCGGCGCGCACGACCAGGCCCTTGGCGTGCGTTTCGGCAAATTCATCGGAATAATGGCCGGCGATCCACCGCGAGTGCCGCTGTTGTTCGGGACGCACTGGCAGCTGCACGAAATCCCGCAGCATCAGCGCGGTATCGATCGCCTGAAGCGCGCAGGGGTGCACCATGTCTTCGGCATCGTGCAGGACCACGCTGGCAAAGCGCCGCCCTGCCCGCGTCTCGTCAGCGGCAAGCGCGCGATAGAGCCGGTTCAGGCAGTCCGCTTTGGTCGTTGGCCCCGCAGCCGCCAAGGTCACCAGACGGATGCGCGGGTCGCTCGCCGCGGCGGCCATGGCGGCGGCGAGCGTCGCCGGATCGTTGCGATAGCACCCGACAT
This sequence comes from Sphingomonadaceae bacterium, assembly GCA_025359685.1. GTDB lineage: Bacteria > Pseudomonadota > Alphaproteobacteria > Sphingomonadales > Sphingomonadaceae > Novosphingobium. The sequence continues at coordinate 40,977 of JANYEY010000112.1, forward strand.
ACACGGTCAATTCGCGCTGCGGCCAGCACGCCAGCATGTGCGCAATGGTCGCGCCGATCACCTGGCTTTCATGAAACGCCGGGATGAGCACCGCCGCCGCCCCGGACAGCGGATCGGCGCCATAACCCACTGGCAAACGCGCGGTTCGCGCCTTGCCCGTAAGCTTCAGGCCGATCCACGCCAGATCGATCGCCAGTTCGTCAAGCAATCCAACGCAGAACCAGAACGCAGCGAAGGCCAGCAGCTCGTGCTCAACCAGCAGCAGCCAGTTTAATCCGCCAAGCGCCGTCGCTGATTCGCCCCCTATTTATCTATCCGCCCCAATCGAAAGAATCGACTAATTGAGCCTATCGGCAAGTCATACCGTGTCAATGAGCATAGTCTGCCACTGATTTAGTTCGATCAATTATAACCAACGCCCCGTATATTTGTAAGTTCGCCAAACGCTTGAACAGTAGCGCGATATGGTGGATCGTGGCTGGCATGAACAAAGGCCGCCGCCATGCCATTTCCGTGATAATCGACCGGCTCGCCATGGGGTTTGGTGGAGAAGCCGGGGCCGGCCTGCTGTTGATGCTTATCGCGGGCCTTGCTCTGGCACTGGCGAATTCGCCGCTTGCTTCAGCTTACAACGACCTGTTCCATCATCGCATCGTCGTCTCGCCCATCGGCAAACTCGACACCCTTCACGCTTGGATCAACGACGCACTGATGGCGGTATTCTTCTTCGTTGTCGGACTTGAGATCAAACGCGAGGTTCTAGGCGGCGAATTGGCACATCCGGCGCAGCGCAGGTTGCCGGTGCTGGCGGCAGTGTTCGGCATGATTGCCCCTGCGTCCGTCTTCCTTATGGTGGTCAAAGGCCGGCCCGAACTCCTCGGTGGTTGGGCGATCCCGGCCGCCACCGACATTGCCTTCGCGGTCGGGATTATCGCACTGGTCGGAAAGGCGTTGCCGCCTTCGCTGCGCCTGTTCCTGTTGACCGTGGCAATCGTCGACGATCTCGGCGCTGTCGTGATTATTGCACTCGTTTACACCTCCGGAATCGATTCTGGCTGGCTGGCGGCGGCCGCGCTGGTCTTTGCCTTGCTCGTCGCCTGCAACGTTACCGGGGTGCGGCACGCAGCGCCCTATGCGATCGGCGCAGTGGCACTTTGGTACTGCGTCCTGCATTCAGGTATTCATGCCACCATCGCGGGGGTGCTCGCTGCTTTATCGATTCCTTTCGCGCTCGACCGGCGCGGCGAAAGCCTGCTGCTCCGAATGGAACATGCGCTGACCCCGGTCAGCGCCTACCTGATCGTTCCCCTGTTCGGTCTGGCCAATGCCGGTGTGGCGATTCCGCAGGCCTTGCCCGAAGGTTCCGCACTGCTGCTTCCTCTGGGAATCGCGCTGGGGCTGGTTCTGGGCAAGACAGCGGGCGTCTTCCTTGCGGTCCTTTTGGCCGAACGGACGGGCTTTTCCTCGCGTCCGGCCGGCTCGAGCTGGGTCCAGGTCTTGGGCCTTTCCGCGCTCTGCGGCATTGGCTTCACCATGAGCCTGTTCATCGCGCAACTGGCGTTTCCGGGCCAGCCCGCACTGGTCGAGGAGGCCAAGCTAGGCGTCCTGTGCGGATCGATCGTGGCGGGCATGGCCGGCTTTATTGCGCTTCGCCTCTCCGCCCCGCGTGGCTGACTTACCAGGTGCCGGTGTTGGGCATGCTGGCCCAGGGCTCGGCCGGGGGGAGATTCCCATCTTGCAGCAGCTCGACCGAAATGCCGTCGGGCGACTTGACGAAGGCCATGTGCCCATCGCGCGGCGGGCGGTGAATGATATGCCCGGCGGCTGCAAGCGCGGCGCAGGTTTCGTAGATGTTGTTCACCCGGTAAGCGAGGTGGCCGAAATTGCGCCCGCCGCCGTAAGGCTCGGGATCCCAGTTGTGGGTAAGTTCGACTTCGGCCACGCCCTCTTCGCCCGGGGCGGCGAGGAAGATCAGGGTGAAGCGGCCCTGCTCGCTTGAAAAGCGGCGCACTTCGTTGACCCCGAACAGATTGAAGAAAGCAATTGTCGCATCCGGATTGGTCACCCGGATCATCGTGTGGAGAAATTTCGTCATGCGCGTTGGCTAGCAGTCAAGTCGCGCAAACGAAAGGCCCGCACCGGACAAACCGATGCGGGCCGTTCCTCCTGAATACGCTAATGCCTCAGAATGCGGCGGTCAGCGAAACCACGCCGACCGGTTTGGCCGGGCGGTACAAGTAATTGCTGCTGAAGACATCGGTACGCGAAACGTTGGTGCCGACGAACGACGCATCGAGCGTCAGGGCCTTCCACGTGTAGCTGACCCCCACCGAGTAATCGATGTACTGCTTGAAATAATCGAACCCGCCGCCAGTGTGGCCGAGGTGACCGTGCAGCGAGAGCGGGGTGCCGGGGATGCCAGAGCTGAGCTCGCCGTAGACATAGGTGTTGTGACGGCTCGGCGACGAGAAGTTGAGGTTGAACACCTTCTGCGCCGGTGCATAGTAGACCCCGACTTTGGCCGTAACCGGCCCAAGGGTCTTAGCCAGCGAGCCATAAACCTCGACGTAATTGGCGTTCTGCGGTCCGATCAGGTTCTTCGAACCGGGATAGATGTAGCCATAGACGCCGACATCGACCTTTACCCCGCCAAGGTCCTTGGCAAAGCCGCCGTAGATATCGATTTCGGTCCCGCCAATATCGATCGGGCTATCGTTGAAGCGATTCGACGAAGCGCTCGAACCCCAGACCGACACATACAGCCCCGAAGAATGGCTGACAGTCATGGAGCCCTGAACGACCGGCTGGTTGTTCGACTGGGAGAGGCCGCGGAAACGGTACTGCGAGACGACTGCGGCGGTGCCGTTGATGGTGATGTCGCTTGGCGGATCGGTTTCATCGGCGAAAGCGGGGGTCGCTGCAAAGAGGCAAGCAGCGGACAGCGTTGCGGCGATCAGGCCGCGCTTGGACGTGAGCATATCAATCTTCCTTAAGCGATTGCGGTTTGCTTCGTCCCACCTGCGCGCGGCCGTCGTTTCTCGTTTCTTGGAAACAATCAGGCTGCGCTGGGGAAGACCTGCACAACTTTGCTGCAGCGCACAAGGAGAAATCGGAAGGTCTTTGCGCATCGGGCACACGGTGTGGTTTTGATGTAACGCCGGGTTGCAACCAACGGGGTCGGTAGTTGTTCATTCAGGTACCCGCGCTTATAGCCGCGCGCACGATCGCATCACCATGTTCAACCGACTTCGCAACCTTTTTGGCCCGGATTCCCGCGGTCCTGCTCCTGCCATACCGGACGGCAGGCGAGTCTATGCAGTGGGCGACGTGCACGGCCGGCTGGACCTGTTCGAAGCAATGATCGCCGCAATCGAAGCCGACGACGCCGCCTGTCGTCCGGCAGAAACCACGGTCATCCAACTCGGTGACCTGGTGGATCGCGGCCCTGACAGTGCCGGTGTAATTGCCGCGGCGCGCGCTTGGAGCAAACAACGATCGGTTCGCATCCTTCTGGGAAACCACGAGGAAATGATGCTGTGCGCGATTGATAGCGACGAGGTGATGCGCCACTTCCTGCGCTGGGGCGGGCGCGAGACGCTCCTCTCATACTTGGGCGAGCCGGGCGAATATCACCGCGCCGACCTCGCTGGCGCGCGCGCACTGATGCAGGCTGCGATCCCCGATGAGGATTTCGAATTCATCCGCTCGTTCGAAGACAACATAACAATCGGCGACTACTTGTTTGTCCACGCGGGCGTCCATCCCGATGCCCCGCTCGACGCACAAAAGACCAGCGACCTGCGCTGGATTCGCGAGCCGTTCCTGTCGCACCGCGAGAGCTTCGGAGCGGTCGTGGTCCATGGTCACACAATTGCAGACAAGCCGCAGCTAAAGCACAACCGCATCGGGCTGGATACTGGGGCCTATCGTTCGGGCCGCTTGACCGCGATGGGGCTGCAGGGCACCGCACGCTGGCTGATCCAAGCGCACGACAATGACGGGACCATCGCAGTCTCGGTACAGGACTTGGCATGATTATCGGGAGTATCGCATGAAGATTGCAATGGTCGGTTCGGGCTATGTCGGGCTGGTTTCGGGGGCTTGCTTCGCAGATTTCGGCCACGACGTGGTGTGCATCGACAAGGACCCGGCCAAGATCGACAGCCTCAAGGCCGGGATCATGCCGATCTTCGAACCGGGCCTGGCCGAACTGGTGACCAGCAATGCCAAGTCCGGGCGGCTGTCGTTCACCACCGACCTGACTGAAGGGATCGCGGGCGCAGCAGCGATCTTCATCGCCGTCGGCACCCCCAGCCGCCGCGGCGATGGCCACGCTGACTTGTCGTACGTCTATGCGGTGGCTGAGGAAGTCGGCCAGGCGCTGAACAACGATGCAGTGGTGGTGACCAAAAGCACCGTCCCCGTGGGCACAGGCGATGAGGTCGAGCGGATCCTCACCGAGGCCGCTCCCGGCGTGAAGTTCGCGGTTGCCTCCAACCCCGAATTCCTCCGCGAAGGCGCAGCAATCGCCGATTTCAAGCACCCTGACCGGATCGTGATCGGCACCGAAGACGAATGGGCGCGCGGCGTGATGCGCGAGGTTTACCGGCCGCTGTTCCTCAACAAGTCGCCGATCCTGTTCACCAGCCGTCGCACCAGCGAATTGATCAAATACGCCGCCAACGCCTTCCTTGCGGTCAAGATCACTTTCATCAACGAGATGGCCGATCTGTGCGAAAAGGTTGGCGCCGACGTGCAGGACGTGAGCCGCGGGATTGGCATGGACGGGCGGATCGGCTCCAAGTTCCTCCACGCCGGGCCGGGTTATGGCGGGTCGTGCTTCCCCAAGGATACGCTGGCTTTGCTCAAAACCGCCGAGGACTACGAAGCCCCGACCCGGATCGTCGAGGCGGTGGTCGCGGTCAATGACAGCCGCAAGCGCGCGATGGGCCGCAAGGTGATCGAGGCACTGGGCGGCACTGACGCAGCGCGCGGCAAGAAGGTTGCCATGCTCGGCCTGACCTTCAAGCCCAACACCGACGACATGCGCGATTCGCCCTCGATCGCAATCGCGCTGGCGCTGGCCGATGCCGGGATATCGGTTTCCGCCTATGACCCCGAAGGGATGGAGCTGGCAGCACCGCTGATGCCCGAAGTGAAGATGGCCGCTAACACTTATGCCGCCATCGACGGCGCCGACGCGGTGGTAATCGTCACCGAATGGGACGCCTTCCGCGCGCTCGATTTCGACCGTATCAAACGGATCGCGAAGGCCCCGGTGCTGGTTGACCTGCGCAACGTCTACGACCCCGCCGAAGTCCGCGCCAAAGGCTTTGCCTATTCGAGCGTGGGGCGGGTTTGATCCGGCCTTCCCTTTTTGGATACCCGAGATAAGACGCGGTAACAAAAAAGGGGAGGGCACTTGATGCGAAAGCGGACTTTGGTTCTGGCGGGGATTGCCGCAGTGGGAATCGCTGCGGGCGGCTGGTATGCCAGCCTCGACAAGGAAACGCGCGGCTTGCTTGCTGCCTTGCCGACCAATCGCGATGTTCTGGCGTGGACCGTGCCGCAGCGCGATGCCGCCTTCAGGGCAATGGACAGGATCACTTTGCTGGCCGAGGCAAGAACGATCCAGCCGTCAACGCAGACCTTGCCGCTAGCGCCTGGCCTACCGCTCGAAGTGCCCGGGATTGATGCCTACTTGGCTAGGCAGCGCTCGGCTGGATTGGTGATCCTGCAGGACGGCAAGGTCCGGTTCGAGCGCTATGGGCTGGGATTCGATGCCAAGGGTCGCTGGACCAGCTTTTCGGTTGCCAAATCATTCACCTCAACCTTGGTCGGCGCGGCGATCCAGGACGGCGCGATCAAGAGCCTTGAAGACAATGTCAGTCTTTATATCCCCGACCTGCGGGGTTCGGCCTACGACGGGGTTAGCGTGCGCCAGCTACTGACGATGAGCACCGGGGTGCGCTGGAACGAGGATTACGAGGATCCAAACTCCGACGTCTCGCGCTTTAACAACGCCGAGCCGGAACCCGGGATGGATGCCACCGTCAGCTACATGCGCAAGCTGCCCCGTGCGCATCCGCCGGGCACGGTCTGGCATTACAGCACTGGTGAAACCAATCTCATCGGAGTGCTGGTATCCTCGGCCACCAAAAAGCCGCTGGCGCAGTATCTGCAAGAGAAGATCTGGCAGCCAGCCGGGATGGAAGCCCCCGCGACCTGGCTGCTGGGCAAGACCGGGCACGAGATCGCCGGTTGCTGCCTCCAGGCCGAGACCCGCGATTTCGCGCGATTTGGTCTGTTCGTGTTGGCCGGCGGGGCCGCGCGAGGGCAGCAAATCGTTCCGCCGGACTGGTTTGCCCAAGCCACCACCAAACAGATCGACATCGGCGAACCCGGCCACGGTTATGGTTTCCAGTGGTGGACTTATGATGATGGCTCGGTCGCCGCGCAGGGAATCTTCGGCCAGGGCATTTTCATCGATCCCAAGCGTCATCTGGTGATCGCCAGCAATGCCGACTGGACCCGCGCCACGAAAGGCCCCGAACCAGAAGCGCGCGAGGCGTTCTACAAACAGGTCCAGGCGCTGCTCGATGCCGAGGCGGCAGCTGGCCGGCTGCCGCGTTAGCCAACCTCGAACAGTGTATAGATCGGCCCGGTCGGGGTTTGCTCGCCGGTGCCGACCACCACGGCATTGTTAAGCCAGGCATAGCGCTCGTCGCCGCATTCGAACCGGGCGATCATCGCCAGCGAAAATTCGTGCGGTTCGAGCTGCTCACCTTTGCCAAAGCGGCGCATTGCATCGGGCTCGGCGAGGAAGCGACCCTGATAGGTCAGGTAAATCAGCGCGCCGTCGTCGGTTTCGAGTGTCAGCCGGACATCTATCACCATCACCCCGTCGGGGCGATTGATCACCCAGTCTGCCCCGCCCTGCACTTTGCCGCGCAATCGCTCTCCGCTGAAGGCTCCTCCGGTGACAGGCGCAATGCGGCGCAAACCGGCGGGGGTCTTGCCGATCGACTTGATCCCGGCATAGTCGACGGTCAATTCCATCGTCAGCAGGTGGGTGTGTTTAAGGTCAGCCATTGCGCAAGTCCTAGCAGCGCGGCACACTGCCTGCAAAGGGAGAGCGGGAATGGACATTATCGCGCGGCGGCCGGGGCCATCGGTGCAGGAAGTGCTGGCGGACGATATCAATCCAGCCCCCTCGGTCATGCTCGAGGAATCGCCAGCGAAGGACCAAAGCAGCGCCGACGTTTCAATCGAACGCTATTTCTCGCGTGAGTGGCACGAGGCCGAGGTTGAGAAGGTCTGGCGCAAGACCTGGCAGCTCGCCTGCCGGCTCGAACACATCCCCAATGTGGGCGATCACGTCGTTTACGAGATCGTCCGCGATTCGCTGATCGTGATCCGTACCGGGCCTGACGAAGTGCGCGCTTACATCAATTCATGCCTCCACCGCGGCACCATGCTGCGCACCGAGGGCGGTTGCGTCAACCAGCTGCGCTGCCCGTTCCACGGCTGGACCTGGGACTTGCAGGGCCAGCTCAAGATCATCCCCGGACAGTGGGACTTCCCGCATGTCGACAAGGCGGCGATGAACCTGCCCGAAGCCAAGGTCGGCACCTGGGGCGGGTTCGTCTTCGTCAATTTCGACGCCGATTGCGAACCGCTCGAAAGCTATCTCGAGAACCTGCCCGAGCATTTTTCCGCGTTCAATCTCGAGGACAAATACGTTGCCGCGCATGTTGCCAAGGTCATGCCGTGCAACTGGAAGCTGGCGATGGAGGCCTTTGTTGAGGCGTACCACGTCCCTTACGCCCACCCGCAAGTGCTGGGTTACTATGGCGATTCGAACACCCAGTACGATGTCTGGGACGGGGTCCGCCACGTCAGCCGGATGATCAGCGTGCAGGGCGTGCCCAGCCCGGCGATGAAGGGCATCTCGCCCGAGCGCACGATCGAAGAAATGCGCCGTGATGTGCCGTTCTTTGCGGGGAGACCAATCGAGGTTGGCCCCGGCGAAACCGCGCGCGGCAAGCTCGCCGAGCGCGCGCGAGAGAAAATCAGCCGTGCGATCGGACGCGATATGTCCGATCTGTCGGACACCGAGTCGCTCGATCTGATCGAATATATGTTGTTTCCCAACATGGTCCCGTGGGGCGGGCAGGCATTGCCGATCACTTACCGGTTCAGGCCTTACGAAGACGATCCCGAACGGTCGCTGATGGAGATCATGTTCCTGTTCTCCAAAGCGCCCGACGGCAGCCACCCCGAACCCGCCAAGATGACGATGCTCGGCCCCGACCAGAACTGGTGCGACGCGCCCGAACTGGGCTCGGCAGCGATGGTTGCCGACCAGGACACCGATAACCTGCGCCGGATCCAAAAGGGCCTGCGCACCACGCGCAAGCCTGGGGTCACCCTCGCGCGCTATCAGGAAAGCCGCATTCGCCATTACCACGAGACGCTCGACGCCTACATGGCACAGCCGCCTAAACCCGGCGGATGATTGCCCGGTAAAGCTCCTTGTCTTCGATCGAATAATAAAGCCAGATTTCCTCGCCGACGACCACCACCGAAGCGGCGAAGGCGATGTCGGTATCGGTGCGCTGGCCGCGCGGCGGCGGGACGATCAGCGGTTCGATGCAGCGATCGACCACACAGGTGTATTCGGCATCGAAGGCGATCCAGCCGATCCGCCACCGCGCATCGTGCGTCGCGCCGTTATAGAACATCACCGGGCAGTTCTTGTCGGTGGTCAGCAGCGGCCCGGGTGAGAGGTGCCAGGCGTCCCAGGCATCGGGGCGCGGGGTGAATGGCTCGGGCAAGTGGTGCCATGGTCCCGCAACATCCTCGCCCACTGCCAGCCCGATCAGCGAAGCCTCACCGCGCGCATATTCATAGAACATCCGCCAACCACCGTCGGGGGTGCGGTCGACCGTCGCTTCCTTGAGGTTACCTTCGGATGGCGCGCTGGGCATTGCGATGCCGCGCTTTTCGAGCCGATCGATCGACGGCCCGGTGGCGTACAGCATCTCGCCATGAGCGCGCGTTGCATCGACCCCAGTGTAGTAGACAATCACGCTGCCATCGGGCGCGAATACCGGGGTCGGGTCTTCGCATCCGCCGATATCGGCAGGTCCGGGTCCGGGCGATAGCACCGGCACATCGCGGGCGGTGAAGGCCAGCCCGTCAGCGCTTTGCGCGAACCAGATCGTGCCGGTATCGCCTTCCTCGCCCGGCCGCGGCACGGCACGGACTAGCATATCAAACCGGCCAGCCTGCGGCTGCCAGACATAGGGGCTCATCAGATCGCGCTGCGCGACCGCTATGTTGCCGCGCATCGTTACGGGATCGATCTGGTCGACCACGAAATCGACCCGGCGGTTCACGCGCGCTGCCCGGTCATGCGCTGTTGGCGGAAATCGCTTGCTCTAACGCGGCGGCGATTTCGGAAATGTCATAGGGCTTGCTGACTGTGGGGATCTGCGCGAATGCTTCGGGATGGGCCCCGATGCCATAGCCGGTGGCGAAGATCACCGGCACGCGCAAGTCGGCCAAACGGGCGGCCAGCGCATAGCTCGTCTCGTTGTGAATGTTGACGTCGAGGACCGCCAGGTCCGGGCGAAACCGGTCAATTGCCGCTTCGGCTGAAGCCAGGGTCGCATGGCCATCGACCAGCGCCCCTGCGTCTTCGAGCATCTGCTCGACGAGCATTGCGATGATCGGCTCGTCCTCAAGCACAAGGACGCGGCGCTGGTTGAAGATGGCTTCGCTCACCGTACCGCCGCTACAATGGTGCAGATCACACCGCCAGCGGCGAATTCAAGCGTGGCGTCAGCGCTGCGGTGATTGGCAATGCCGCGCCTGATCAGTTTGGTGCCAAAGCCGGTGTGCGCTGGCACCGCGACCGGTGGCCCGCCCTGCTCCTGCCACACCAGGCGCAGCAGCGCTTCACTGCCTGACCTATCGATAGACGTCGCGATCTCGACAGCGCCGGCTTCAACCGACAAGGCCCCGTACTTGATCGCGTTGGTCGCCAGTTCGTGGATCAGCATCGCCAGTGCTACCGCGGTTTGCGGACCCAGCTCGCTGTCTTCGCCGTGAACCGTGCAGTGATCGATCCGCGCCCCGGCCGTCGCCCGCAGTGCCCTGCCGACCACTTCGAACAGCCGTGCTGCTTCCCACTTGCGCTCGGTCAGCAGGCTGTGCGCGGCGGCCAGTGCGTCGAGCCGCTGGTTGAACACCTTGTAAGCCCGTTCGCCTTCTGCAACCGCCCGGAAGCTCTGCATGGCGAGGCCCTTGACGATCGCCAGCGTGTTCTTGACCCGGTGATTGAGCTCGTTGATCAAGATGCGCTGCTGTTCGTCAGCGCGAACCTCGTCGGTAACATCGTAACCCTGGACGAAAATCGCGCCGACCTTGCCGTCCGGGCCAGTGATCGGCTGATAGATGAAATCGAGGTAACGGTCTTCTTCCGCGTCGCCGGCTTCGTTGTTCAGCCGCACTTGCACCGCCTTGCCGACGAACGGCTCGCCGCTCCGGAACACTCCATCGAGCACGTCGACAAAGCCTTGGTCGATCACTTCGGGCATGGCTTCGGCGACCGTCTTGCCAAGCAGCTCGCGTTCTCCCACCAGCCGCCGGTATGCCGCATTGGCGAGCTCAAACCGGTGGTGTTCGCCCGCGACGATTGCCACGAAACCCGGCGCCTGCTCGACCATCGTCCGCATCCGCGCCAGCTGCTCGCGCATTTCATCGCTGCTGCGCTCGACTGCGCGGGCGCGGCTGACCAGCCCGGCATTGTCGCGCAAGGTGCGCAGTTCTTGAAGCTCCGTCACATCGACGGTGTGCTGGAGGATATGGACAACTGTGCCGGACGCATCGCGCAGCGGGCTGTGCGTCGCGCTCCAATAGCGTGATTGCATCGTGCCATCGGGGTTCTCGATGGGATAGTGGATCAGCGCAATCTCGTCACGCTCGCCGCTGTCGAGGACGCGGTGGAGCGAGCCGGAAAGCTGGCGGTAGCTGTCCGATTGAGGGTCGACCGGAAAGGCCTCGAACAGGTTACGTCCGATCAATTCGGCCTTCTCGCGCATGGTCACGCGGGCATAGGCATCATTCAGCCAGGCGATGTTGAACTGGCTGTCGAACACTACATAGGAATTTGGTGAGGCGGCGATGAGGCTGTCGGCACTGGCGAAGGGCTCAAAGCCAGGTGACATTCGCTTCCCCCACAGCCGCGAGTGCCGCGACTTTCGACCCAAACGCACCAGCGGCAATTGCGTTCCGGAAAAATTCGCCAGGGGGCCTGTAAGCCGGGTTCTGTAGCGCGGAAGGTATCCCAAAAGAGACCATATCCTCGCTGGCAGCCATTCCTCTAAGCCATACGTTGCCGCATGGCTCAAGCAACCAACCCGGGCGGTCGATGCGAAACACACCAGCCTGATCTTGCGACCAGACGCGCCGCCCCTATTCGGTCTTGCTCCGGGTGGGGTTTGCCGTGCGGTGCCTGTTACCAGCCACCCGGTGCGCTCTTACCGCACCCTTTCACCCTTACCTCGTAAACGAGGCGGTCTGCTCTCTGTGGCACTTTCCCTGGGCTTCCCTGCAAGCAAGTCGCCCGGCGGGCGTTACCCGCCACCCTTGTTTCGTGGAGCCCGGACTTTCCTCGCGGTTCTTAAAGAACCCCGCGGCTGCCCGGCCCCCTGGCGGCTCGCGCATTAGGCCAAGCGCAAACACCGTGCAAGGCGGGGCATCATTTGCGCGCCAAAGCGACTGGCCCGCCCAGGCCGTTCCGAGCCAAGGCAACGTCATCGAGCCGGAAATGGAACAGGCGGTTCGGTCCGCTATCGGGCAGAAGGTAAAGATCGCGGCCGCGCAGCGCCATGCCCTCGTCGGTGTAGGGCCGGACGTAGTCAAGCGAGGGAACCAGGTCAGCGGTCCCGGTGCGCAAGGTCTGGACCAGCTTCATCGAAGGGAAGTCGATCCAGTCGATCGCGCCGCTGTGCCAGGTCGACAGGCCGCTGGCGACCAGTTGGCCGTCGATGAACTTCATGTCCTGGTAACGGGTGCGGGTCGGGTTGGGTACCACTTGCACCGACCCGCCCGCGCGCTGGTTGAAAATGTAGAACTGCTTGCTGTCCCAATTGCCGGCAACCAGCCGATCCCCCGCAACCGCCACGCAGCCCAGATGATCGGCCACGTAGATCTTGCGGCGGACTTGCAGAGTGTCGATGTCGATCTCTTCGAGGACGGCCGAGCTGTGCGCACGGTATTCAGCCACGGGGATCCAAATTGAATTGCCCGAGATCGAAAATCCGCCCGGATGATACCGTTCGCCGTCGGTCAGCTCGATCCGGCGGAGGAACTTGCCGGTCGCCCGATCAAACTCATGGAGGTAGCCGCGCTGGCTCCGCACATCGACCGAAGTGACCCAGATGTGCTGGCCATCGAGGTCGATCCCCTGAACATGAAACAATTCGCCTTGGAGGTTAAGCACGCCGAGCAATTGCGCATGCTCGATTGCCGAGACTCTAGCCGTGGAAGCTGATGCGGTTGGCAGGTTTGGCAGGCACATCACGAAAGCCGCGAGCGCGGCATGGATCGCTTTGCGGAACATCGGACTTCCCCTCAGAAGGTGCGATGGCGCCGCGCTAGCCGGGCATTATTACTGGGGTGAGTCAGGTCTGTTACGGCTCGGAGTCAGCACGCAAGAAACATCCGTGGCTTTTCTAGCGCGTCTTCCCGCTATCCCGGTCAAGCAGCAGAGAAAACAGCATCGCTGAGCACTCCCCGTCCACTTCCCCGTCGATCATGTGCGGCCTCCATCGGCGCTGGAAGGCGCGCATCGCGGCGGGCATGTCGCTGATGTCGTAGCCCCAGCGTTCGAGCGCGAGGAAGAAAGCGCCGTCGTTCTCGAAGGGGCTGGGCCGGTTTACGCGCGGGGTTTTGAGCGCCAGCCGGTGCGCCGCAAGCAAATCCCAGTCGAACAGTTCGCCCGGGTCTTCCTTGCGGGTGGGGGCGATGTCCGAATGGCCGACCACGTTGGCGCGCGGCACGTCCCAGCGCTGGACGATTTCGGCGAGCAGCGGCAGCAGTGCCTCCATCTGCGCGTCGGGAAACGGGACATAGCCGAACTCGTGCCCGGGGTTGACCAGTTCGATCCCGACGCTGGCCGAATTGACGTCGCTGATCCCGCGCCAGAAGCCGCGCCCGGCATGCCACGCGCGGCGGTCTTCGCGCACCAGCCGGTGGACGGTGCCGTCCTCCTCGATGCAGTAGTGAGCCGAAACCTCGGCGGCAGGGTCGCACAGCCGTTCCAACGCCTCCGCCCCGGTTTTCATGCCGGTGTAATGCATCACCACCATCGACACCGGCAGCAGCCGTTGGGACCAGTTGGGTGACGGCGTTTCGGAGTGGATCAGTTCGGACATTGCGCTCGCATCATCCCTCCGGCAGCACCGCGCCCATCACCAGCGCCTCATCGCTCAGCGCATATTGCAGCCCGCCGCCGTGCTGCGCGGCCAGCTGGCACAGCATCCAGGCGGGCGCGGTTCGGCTAGACAGGTCGGCGATCGGCAGCGATCCATCAAGCGCGCGGCCAACGTCCTTGTCGAAGGCGATCTTGGGCCCAGCGGCGCGGACCACGATCTCGCTCGCGCCTTCGCGGCTCTCGACTCCGATATCGAGCGTGCCCCCGCGAACCAGCGCCTCGATCCCGATATGCGCCAAGTTGAGCATGACCTTGACCGCGGGCTTGGGCAGCGCATCCACACCCAGCGCCCATTGGATCGCGATCCTCTCGTTCCCAGCAACCAGTGCGTCGATCACACTGCGCGCTTCATCGACCGGTACCGCATAATCGAACCCGCTCGCCCCGCCGAACGCGAGGCGGAAGAACTTCAGTTTGTCCGCGCTGGTCCGCGCGCTCTGTTCGAGCAGTTCCATGCAGCGCTTGCGCATTTCCGGGTCGCGCTCTTCGGCCAGCAGTTCCAGACCGTTGCTCATCGCCCCAACAGGACTGAGCAGGTCATGACACAGGCGCGAACACAAGAGGGCGGCAAGATCGACGGCGCTATCGGTCATGGAATATCCTGGTTTGGGAGCCTTCCCTTAACCCGGCAGGACTCGCGTGGGAAGCGCTTCGAAACCGCGCGGCCCATCGCGCCACCAGGTTACCGAGCCAGCAGCCACGATCGCCCAGACGCGTCCATCCCCGCTCGCCTCCGCCTGATCGGTGGCGGAGGGCCGAGCCAAGCCATTGGGGTGCGAATGGTAGTAGCCGAGCACTTGCGGCCCGCCGCCCCGCGCCGCGCGGTGAGCGGCGATCAGCGCCTCCGGATCGAGCTCAAAGTGCTGCGCCGGATCGGCATGGATATTGCGTACCGGCTGCGCTGCCGTGATCATGGTGCCCTGCCCCAGCAACAGACCGCAGCATTCCAGTGGACGCGCGCACGCCGCTTCTTCGATCAGTGTGGCTTCAATGCCACTTGTCAGTTCAAGCTCCATCCCCATCTGCCTAGCAATGAATGGGGGGGAATCCATTATTTCCGGCGTGATCGCCACCTCCGGCCAGCGGCTCGACAAAGCGCTGGCCGATGCCAGCGGGCTGTCGCGTGAGCGGATCAAGGCCTTGATGGGCGAAGGCCGGGTCACGCTTGAGGGGAAGCCCGCCGCGCAGGCCAGCCACAAGCCTGCGGCGGGCGCGGCCTTTGCGATCTCGATCCCCGCGGTGACCCCTGACGAGGCCCAGCCCGAAGACATTCCTTTGAATGTGGTGTTCGAGGACGAGCACCTGATCGTGATCGACAAGCCCGCCGGGCTGGTGGTGCACCCCGCGGTGGGCAACTATGACGGTACCTTGGTCAATGCACTGCTGCACCACTGCCAGGGTCAGCTTTCCGGCATCGGCGGGGTTGCGCGGCCGGGGATCGTCCACCGCATCGACAAAGATACGTCGGGCCTGCTGGTGGTCGCCAAGAGCGATGTCGCGCATGAAGGACTTGCCCGCCAGTTTGAGGATCATTCGATCGAGCGAGCCTATCTGGCATTGGTTGCGGGAAATCCGATGCCGCCAGCAGGCACTGTAACCGGAGCGATCGCGCGGTCGAATACCAACCGCAAGAAGATGGCGCTGGTCGCAGACGGGCGCGGCAAACACGCGGTGACGCACTATGCAACGCTTGAACGGTTTGACTATGCCGCGCTGGTCGAATGCCGGCTGGAAACCGGACGGACGCATCAGGTGCGGGTGCATATGACCTCGCTCGGCCATCCCTTGCTGGGCGATCCGAGTTATGGCCGCACCCCGGCCAAATTGAAGCCGCTGCTGGCCGAGCATGGGTTCGAGCGGCAGGCACTGCATGCCAAGGTGCTGGGGTTCATTCACCCGGTAACCGGCGCGGCGCTCCGCTTCGAAAGTCCGCTACCTGCCGATATGAAGGCGCTGTTGGTCGATTTGCGGAACAATAGCTGAGCATTTGTGTTATAAATATATCCCATGTGGCTGCTGCCGGGGGATGCCTCTAAAGGGTCCCTTAAGAGTACGCCGACGATGAAAGGACGAATGACGACCATGTCCGAAGTCAAGAAGACCCTGCCCGCACGCGCCACCCCCGCTCGTGCCACCCCTTCGCGTTCAGTCAGCGCGATGCCCAGCTTGGGCCCGGAGCAGAGCCTCAACCGCTATCTCGCGGAAATCAGGAAGTTCCCGGTGCTTACCGCCGAGCAGGAATACATGCTCGCCAAGCGCTATGCCGAACATCAGGATCCCGAAGCCGCCAAGCAGCTGGTCACCAGCCACCTGCGCCTCGTCGCCAAGATCGCCATGGGCTATCGCGGCTATGGCCTGCCGGTCGCCGAGCTGATCTCGGAAGGCAACATCGGCCTGATGCAGGGCGTCAAGAAATTCGAACCCGATCGCGGCTTCCGCCTGGCGACCTATGCAATGTGGTGGATCAAGGCGAGCATGCAGGAATTCATTCTGCGCAGCTGGAGCCTGGTCAAGATGGGCACCACCGCGGCGCAGAAGAAGCTGTTCTTCAACCTGCGGCGGATGAAGAAGAACCTCGACGCTTACGAGGATTCGGATCTTCATCCTGATCAGGTGACCAAGATCGCCACCGATCTCGGCGTGTCTGAGCACGAGGTGGTCAACATGAACCGCCGGATGATGATGGGCGGCGATGCCAGCCTCAACGTCTCGTTCAACGAAGACGGCGAAGGCCAGTGGCAGGACATGCTGCAGGACAACGGCCCGCTGCAGGACCAGCTCGTCGAGGAAGCGCAAGAGGCGAGCAATCGCCACTCGTTGCTGCTCGAGGCGATGGACAGCCTGGGCGAGCGCGAACGTCACATCCTGACCCAGCGCCGCCTGACCGATGATCCGCAGACGCTCGAGGAATTGAGCCAGGAATACGGCGTCAGCCGCGAACGCGTCCGCCAGATCGAAGTGCGCGCGTTCGAAAAGTTGCAGAAGGCGATGCTGCGGATCGGCGGCGAGCGGCGCCTGTTGTCCGCCGCCTGAATTACTGGATTTGAACCAAATCAGGGGGTCGGAGCAATCCGGCCCCCGTTTGTTTGGGCGCGATCAGAACCGCCGCGCCATCCCGATCAGCAGCGAATGTCGGGGGGCTGCGCCGGAGAGCCCGGCATCGCCTTCAAGGTCGATCTGCCAGTTCTTGCCGGCTTGCCAGGCCAATGACAGTGCGGCGCGAACATCGGTAGCGTGGCCGGCCGGATCGTTGTCACGCCAGACGCCGATTTCGGCTTCGGCCGCCAGGTTGTGCGCAAGCGGGTGCCCCAGCCCGGTCACGCCGCCCCAGGCGAGATGCCGGCCATTCCCGCTGGCATTTACCGCCGCGTCGACCTCGGGCGTGAGGTCGAGCTCAAAACCGGCGGGCAGGTTGAGATTGATCGGCAGCAGCGCACCCGCACCCCAATCCCCCGCACCGATGCCATCCGCGCCGGTCGGGAGTGTGGCATAGACATGAAGCGCGACCGGTCCGCCTCGCCCGGAGACACTGCGACGCACTGCAATCGACACGTCGCCGAGGCCATGACTTCGCGATAGAGTGCCACTCAGCCGGTCGCGGCTGCGCACCGAGTTGTAACCGCCGATGCCAGCCTCGATCTCGGTCTGGTCGTCGATCCCGATTCTGACCAGCAGGTCACCATAGCCAAGATCGTCCTCAATGGTCGCCTGATCAGCCGAGTGATCCCATCCGGCCAGACCAAGTTCGACCATCACCTGTCCGAGCGGCATCGTGCAGGCCGGGGTGCCAAGGCCGGGCCGGTCGGCGCAGAAATTGCCGTCTTGAGCCGCCGCCGGCGCAGCCATCAGGATGAGCGGGAGAGCGAGGAGAATGCGGTGCATCGCCCGAAGCTATCACCCGCCCGCTTGCAGAGCCAGCGCGCTGCGGTAAACACCGCACCAATGCTCCGCTTCCTACGTCCTTCCCGTGTCCGTGCCCCGCGCGGCATGCTCTATAATGTGGGCTGGTGGATCAGCCGTGCCGTGCTGTGGTTCGTGGTGATCAGCGTGGGCCTGACGCTGCTGTACAAATGGGTTCCGGTGCCAGTCACGCTGACCATGGCGCTCGACCGGAACGGCTTCGATAAGGACTGGACGCCCTTGAGCCGGATCGACCGGACCATGGTCGATGCGGTGATTGCGGGGGAAGACGCCAAGTTCTGCAGCCACAACGGCTTCGATACCGATGCGATCGAAAAGGCGATGCAGCGCAACGCCAACAGTTCGCGCCTGCGCGGCGGCTCGACGATCAGCCAGCAGACCGCCAAGAACGCGTTCCTGTGGCAGGGCACCGGCTGGACCCGCTACGCCCGCAAGGGGCTGGAAGTGTGGTTCACCTTCCTGATCGAGAACATCTGGGGCAAGCGGCGGATCATGGAGGTCTACCTCAACGTCGCCGAGACCGGGGTGGGCACTTATGGAGTCGAGGCAGGGGCACAGCGCTATTTCCAGCATCCAGCCGCGCATCTGGGCCAGGTTGAGGCGGCGCGCATCGCTGCTGCCCTTCCCGCGCCCAAGCGCCGCGAGGTCGCCGATCCCTCAGGCTTCACTCGCCGTCACGGCAACGTGATCGCCGCGCGCAGCGGCGTGGTACGGGACGGGGCAATGGACGCCTGCGTTTACGAATGAGGGAGCACAGCATGGCGGGAATCATATTGCTCGGCGCGCTCGCCATTCCGTTTCTGCTGCTTGCCGCAATCATACGCGGCGGCTGGCGAGCGCACCAAGAGCGGGTCCAACGCAAACGGGATCTTGATCAGTTCGACTAGTCAAAAAGAAGGCGATTATATACCTTGCAAACACGGTGAGTATGTGACATAAGACTCCTATCAGGAGTTAAGCCCAATGTCCGTTCTTTCCCGCCCCGAGTTTCACAGCGAAGAAGCTGCCTACGCCCACCTCGAAAAGATCGTTTGGGTTGACGGCCCGGTGTGCGTTCACTGCGGCGGCGTTGGCCGGATTACGAAGGTGAAGGCTAA
The DNA here is from genome assembly GCA_025359685.1 of Sphingomonadaceae bacterium. Classification (GTDB taxonomy): domain Bacteria; phylum Pseudomonadota; class Alphaproteobacteria; order Sphingomonadales; family Sphingomonadaceae; genus Novosphingobium. Next base: position 59,499 of record JANYEY010000112.1, read on the forward strand.
CCCGGCCAAGCGCATCCGTGAGGGTCTGTGGCGCTGCGGTGATTGCAAGAAGCAGTTCACCGTGAAGGTCGGCACCGTGTTCGAGCATATGCGCTTGCCGCTCCATAAGGCCATGCAAGCGGTCTATTTGATGACCAGCAGCAAGAAGGGCATTAGCGCCCATCAACTGCACCGCATTCTTGAGGTCACTTACAAGTCGGCTTGGTTTCTGGCGCACCGTATCCGCGAAGCCATGCGCTCGGACGATCTCACCCCGTTCGGTGGCGCGGGCGGCGTTGTCGAAGTTGACGAGACTTTCATCGGCCACCTCAAGGGTGCCGAGAAGCGCCGCGCCTTCCACCACAAGATGAAGGTTCTGGCGCTAGTTGATCGCGACAGCGGCAAGGCTCGCACAATGGTGATTGACGATGTGAACGCGAAGACGCTGCTTCCGATCGTGCTCGACAATGTTGCTCGCGAAGCGCGCATCATGACGGACGAACACAGCGGCTATCGCCACCTCAAGGACCACTTTGCCGGTCACGGAACGACCAGCCATGGCCGCGGCGAATACGTGAACCTTGAAGATCGCACGATCCACAGCAACACGGTTGAAGGCTATTTCAGCATCTTCAAGCGCGGCATGAAGGGCGTGTTCCAGCACTGCGGCGAACAGCATCTGCACCGCTACCTTGCCGAGTTTGAGTTCCGCTACAATCACCGCGTGGCGCTCGGTTACAACGACCCTGACCGTTCGTGTATGGCGCTGCATGGAATTGTCGGCAAGCGGTTAACCTACGCGAGGCCTGACCTCAACGCCTAGGGCGAAAGTCCTCGGAAAGGGCCGGAATCGCTCGCGCTGGCACGGGAAGCCACATCGCCGCAGTAGGAGCAAACCAACAGCCCGAAGATGGGCCGCTTGTTTTGTGTGGATAGCCGCTATGATTCCGCTTGCGTGCTGGTCTAGCTTCATTCAATAGAAACGCCGGGGACGCGAATCCCCGGCGTTTGATTCCACTAGCCGGATGTAGGCCAAGACGAGCGGAGGTTGCGAAGAAGATGACTACGAGGCTCTAACGAGGGGGCCATAAGCCCCTGATGTCGGTAGAATACCTGCATCGCCGTCCCTGCGGCTTCGCGCCGTGGGGACGGCTCCTATATGGCATTTTGACCGGGAGCAGTCAACATGACTTCAGATATTCTGGGCACGGACCCATACGCTGCGGTGCTTGCTGATCTGCAAGCAAAGCGCGATCAGATCGACCAGACAATAGCATTATTGACCAGCCTACGCGGCGGCGCACAGGCCCCGATTAGCTTTGCTGCGGATGTCGGCGGGATCACCGAAACTGCAGGTATGTTCCTCGGAATGTCTATTGCAGATGCAGCCAAGAAGCTGCTGGCCCAGCGTAAGCGGACGATGGGTAACGTCGAGATCGCCCGAGAGATTCAGGCTGGTGGGTTGGTTCTGTCTGGGAAGGACCCGGTGAACGTGGTCGGTTCGGTTCTAACCCGGCGCTTCAATGAAGTTGGCGACATTGTGAAGGTTGGCCGTGGCATCTGGGGGCTAAAGGAGTGGTATCCCGGTCGGACCTTCAAGACTTCCACGAAAAGTGTAGCGAGCGCTCACTCAATTGAGGATATGACCCCAGAAGAGTTAGAGCAGCGTCTAATGCACCCAGGAAGGGTAGTCGAAGATGAAGGCTGAAGAGAAACCTCAGATCGACAAGTTCAAGGAGGCCGCTCGCGAGCACGAAGCGGACGAGAGCGCGGAGCATTGGGACGAGCAGTTGAAGCGGGTTGTGAAGCCTAAGCCTTCGGATCAGGCCGCTAAGGGCAGGTCGTAAAGCTTCACATCGCGTGCAAGCTTTGACGCCGCAGCATACGCGTTCTTCTTGTCAGCGTCGGCAAATAGCTCATCGCCGATCTGTGAACAGACGGCTTCAAAAACCGTGACCAATTCCACGAACCCCTGCTCGTCGAGATTGTAGCGCTCGCGGATGGAGTCGAGAACGCGCTTAAAGCCCTTGAGCTTGAAGCCAATCGGTATCGTGTTTGTTTCGTCGTAAATAAGCGTCAGGATGCGATCCACGCGCCGGTAAACGGTAGTGGTGTCCTCGTGGATATACTCCACGCAATCAGCATCAGCCAGATACACAGCGTTCGTGCCGCAATCATCATGAAGCCAAGTTTCAAGGTCTGTGATAATGTTCATCGCCTAACGGTGCCAAACGAGTTCGCCGTAGCGTTCGTCAAAACCGTCGGGGAATTCGGGTCGTTCCCTGCAAGCATTAACAAACTCCCATTTCGATATGCCGCCCCATATACCCACTTGACAGTCGTGTAAAGCCGCCCTTGGCCGCGCCAAAACGGTTAGAAGCGTGTTGTCAGGTGAGGGATATATCCCCGCCGCAGTGCGCATATTTGCCTGCATGCGAACGGTGTAAGGCGTTTTGATGATATAAATGTAAACATCGCTTCCGTCATCGTCCTGATCATAACGACGGTGAACTCCTTTAAAGCACGCGTGTGCGTTTGCGATGCTCACTATGTCATTGTTCGGATGCTCGGCTCGGCGGACTAGTTCTGCGTTGTTCACTGGTGGCATTTCGCCAACTAGATGCGCCCAAGCTTGGAATATATCCGTGCGGCGGTGCGCTGCGACCAGTTTTTCCACAGTTGCCTGTGAAACTGATAAAAGAACAGTTGCCCCCGTGCCTTCAGGGCAGGGCGCTACAACGTCCGGGATAGGAACAATAGGAACGCGCCCCTTAGGCGCAAACAAATGAACTGAAGCCAATCAACTTACTCGCGTGACGAATTCGCGATGTTAGCGGACGAAAGGCCGTTGGGCAAACCACAGGGGTGAACACGAAAAAATCGCCGTGTTTGCAAGGTATATAATCGCCAAAAAGAAAGGGGCGCCGCAGCGCCCCTTTCCCAATTCCAACGGTCTGACGAGAGGGTCAGAAGCCGACGTTAAGCGTCACCCGGACCGTGCGCGGCGAACCGAGCGAGAAGTTCGGGTTGGCGCTGTTGGCAGCGCAAGTGCTGCCGGTCGGGCAGATGTTGCCAGCGTTGATCTGCGTCGAAATGTTACCGAGGTAGAACCGGTTGAACAGGTTATCGACGTTGAGCTGCAGGAACGTGTGCTTCAGCCCAAACGGCTCCAGCGTGATGCGCTCGTCAAGATCGACCAGCGTATAGGCCGGCGAAATGACATCGTTCACGTCGGTAGCAAACCGGCTGCTGACGCGCTTTACCTGGATCCCAACGGAGACCGGGTTGAAGTTGAACTGAACGCGGCCGCCATAGGTCCATTCCGGCGTCTCGGTAACGCGCTTGCCCTTGGTCGGGGCGAAGATCTGAACCGAGGGGAGCGAAGTGGAATTGCCGAGCAGGATGTCATCCTGCAGCACGCTGTGGTTGTACGAAACATTTCCGTACAGCGTGACGATCTTGGCTGGCTGCCAGGCAAACCCGGCGTCGAGGCCATAACCCTGCACCCGGCCAACGTTACGATCGACCGAAATCCCCGCTACCGGATCGAACGACGTCACGATCCGGTTCTTGAAGTTGATTAGCCAGCCCGATGCCTGAGCCTGCAGTTTGGGGCCCGAATAACGCAGGTTGAGATCGAATGCGTCAGTCGTTTCAGGCTCCACCGTGACTCGCGGCGAGCGGTACAGGTTGTCAGTACGCGGAGCCGAAAAGCCCTTTGCGTAGTTGCCCGAAAGGCTGATCGCGTCGGTCACCCGGAAGTTGATACCCGCGCTGGGCAGCAACCGGTGGAAATTGTAAGTCGCACTGAACGGCGCGTAGACCGAGTTGGCCGGGAACGGCGCAACTGTAGTCGGCGGCACGATCACCAAAGCAGCTGACACTGGCTGGCTGGTGCAGGTGGCAAAGCCGCTGCCCCCGGTCTGGGTGTAGCAATAGTTGGTCAGCTCGCGGTGGAAGAACGGCGAACGAATGCCCAGTTCGATCCGCACCCGATCATCGGCGAACTTGCCGATGTACTGGCCCGAAACCTGATTGAGCAAAGCGATCGACAGACGGTCACGCTGTTGCAGCTTGTAGCCGTCAGCCGCGAAGACCCCGCCGCTATTACGGCCGCCGAATGGATCGGTCGGGTTGCCAATTGCATCAAGGTAAGCCCATTCACCCGTCTGGCGGTGGCGTGCCCGGTCGTACGTATAAGCAAGCCGCAAGGTATGACCTTCGGCCGGGTTCCAGATCAACGAAGCAATCCCGGTCAGCCGGCGCGTGTTGGTGTTGTTCGGGGTGTAAAATCCGACGATGTCCGAAAAATCGCCATCCTGGTTGAAATCGACCCCGGGGAACGCGGTCAGCGAACCCTTGGCCAGCGCGCTGTTTTCAGCCAGCGTGGTATAACCGCCCCCGTTCGCAAGCACATATTGCCACGAAGCGTCGAGCGTGAACACCAGGTTGTCGCTGAGGGTGAACTTCGAATTGAACCGCACGTTGCCCGTGTTCGACGGGTTAATGCGCACTCCGTAAAAGTTGGTGCAGGTGAAGGCCGCCGCACCGTAATTCTGCGCGCCAGGTCCCGGCGTCGGCTGGGTGCAGGTTGCAGAATTTTCGAACCCGAACAGGCTGAGGTTCTGAGCGGTGGTAAGATTCGTCAGATTGAGCGGATTGGTCGGGGAAATGGCCGTGGCAGCCGGAATGGTCGTGGTGCCGAACAGGGTGCGAAGATCGCTGACCGACGGGTTGCGATAAAATGCGTTGCGGTTCTGGTTGTAATGAACGGCCAGCGAAAGGAAATCGCCGTTGTTGCCGAGCGGTTGGTACAGCTTCGCGTTGTACTGCTGCTTGTAGATTTCGCCCGGGCCCTTGAACTTGTTGTTACGAGCATAGCTGGCCGAAACGAACGCGCGCAGACCGCCAGAGGTCAGTTCTCCGCTCTGCAGCATCCCGAACACGCGGTGATAGTCGTAAGTGCCGTAGGTCGCCGAGAGCCGACCACTGACATCGCGTGAAGGCACGATCGTGCGATAGTTGACGGTGCCGCCAGCCGCCGATGCGGTCGGGCTGTCAATATCGGTGGTGCCAAGGTTGACGTTGACCTGCTCGATCAACTCGGGATCAAGCTGCTGGTTCGAGAAGATGGCGTAGTTTCCCGAATCGTTGAGCGGGAAACCGTCGAAAGTGAGCGAAATGCGGTTGCCGTCGAACCCGCGGATACGCAGGTTGCCGCCCGAAGAACCGTAAGCATCGCTGTTGGTGAAGTTGACGCCGGGCACCATGTTGATGGTGTTGAGGATCGACGAACCAGCGCCCCCGCGTTCAATCAGAGTCTGGCCGATCACGGCCCGCGATTTGGTTGAATCCGGGGTTTCGTACCCATTGACGCCCTTCGCCCGGGTGCCAGTCACGACGATTGCGGGCTGGTCTTCTGTTTCGATCGAGCCGGTCGACTGGGCGTAAGCGGCGCCCGGCAGGGCGGCGATGCCGATAGCCAGCGTGCTGGCTGCGGCGCTCAGGGCATAAGAGATGCGCATTGCGTTGATTTCCCCGTGTTCTCGAGACTGAACTGACTACGAAAGTATAGGCTTGGGGTGCAGCGAATCGCTAGGCCCCCGCCTCCAAATCCGCTCATAAGCGAGCGACGCCACTTGCTAAACAGGCTGATGTGACAGGCTTGTGACTTGACCGGAGATCGATCCGAAGTGCGACTGGGAATCGGCAACGTCGTTTCGGAATTCGGCAAAATTACGCAATGAACGGAAAGGATTCGGTGAAACTTGCCTGGCGGATCGCGTTAATACGCAAAAGTTTCTCTGACGATTGTTGCTGCACTGCGGCATTTGTGCAACGCATGGAGAAGAGGTGATTTCGATGGGCGCGCAGCACGATCATTCGCAGGACCATGCCGCGCATGATCATGGGCACGCGCACGGCCATCATCACGGCCACGGGCACCACCATCATGTGCCGAGTTCGCACGGCAAGGCTTTCGCCACCGCCGTGGCGCTCAACGCGCTGTTCGTCGTGGCCGAAACCGCCGCCAGCTTCGTTTCGGGATCGACCGCGCTGCTGGCCGACGCCGGGCATAACCTGGGCGATGTCCTGTCGCTGCTGCTTGCCTGGGGAGCGAGCGTGCTCGCGGCCCGCCCGCCGGGACCGGGTTATACCTACGGACTCAAGTCGAGCTCGATCCTAGCCGCCATCGCCAATGCCGCGCTGCTGTGGATCGCGCTGGGCGCGGTCATGCTCGAAACGGTCCAGCGGCTGTGGCAGCCCGCCGAGGTCAACGGGCTGCAGGTTATGGCGGTGGCCGGTGCCGGGATCCTCGTCAACGCAGCCTCGGCGCTCCTGTTCGCGCGCGGCAGCAAGGACGATCTCAACCTGCGCGCCGCCTTCCAGCATCTGATGGCGGACGCGGTGGTCTCGGCCAGCGTGGTCTTCGTCGGGTTGATGGTGCTGCTGACCAACCAGAACTGGATCGACCCGCTCGCCTCGATCGCCATCACCATTGGCCTCGCCTGGGCAAGCTGGGACCTGCTCAAAGAGGCAGTCAAGATGGGCCTGCTGGCGGTGCCGCGCCATATCGACGAGACCGCGGTGCGCGCCTTCCTCGCCAAGCAGCACGGAGTAACCGCGGTGCATGACCTCCACATCTGGGGGATGAGCACGACCGAATGCGCGCTGACGGCACACCTTGTTGTGCCGGGCGGCGTGGCCGGCGACGCGTTTCTGCGCGACATCGGGCACGAGCTCGAAAAGCGCTTTCGCATCCATCACGCCACGATCCAGATCGAATCGGGCGATGACCATTGCAGCTTGCAGACCGCACACGCGCATTGATCGATTCATTCAGCCGCGGTTATCCTCGGGCGCTATAGTTCGCCGACAGTCCAGCTCCGGGGTGGAGCTTCAGGGAGACAATTCGATGGCATTTTCAAGCATGCGCCCGTGGCTCGCCGGTGCCGCAATCGCAGTGAGTCTGGCTGGCGCGGCTTACGCGCAGGACGCCAAGGCGGTGTTCGAGGCGCGCTATGCCGAGCTCAGCGCGGCCCAGCAGGCGAAAGACGTGGCCAAGCTCCAGACCATGATGGCTCCCGATTTCACGATGATCGACATCCAGGGCAACGAGCACAACGCCGGCGAGATGAAGGAGCTGATGGACAAGCGCCCAGGCGGCGCCGGGGTCGTTCCCAAGATCACCATCGTTTCCGCGCAAATCACCGGCGCCACCGCCAAGGTCGAGCAGCAGATCGAAATCCACACCGAGCGGACCGGCCCCGACGGCACCCCGGCAAAAGTCGACATCACCGTGCTGACCGATGACAACTGGGTCCAGAGCGGCGGCGGCTGGCTGCTCAAGTCAAGCGACCAGCGCGACGTTTCGGTATCCAAGGACGGCGACGTGGTGTTCCACCAGGGCAAATAAGTCACTGCCAATTCGGCAAACAAAAGGGCGGCGCGAGGAAACCTCACGCCGCCCTGTTTGTGTCTCGCTTAGCGGCTTAAGCCGCTTCTTCTTTACCCTTGAGCACGCGGACCGGTTCCTTGCGGCCTTCGACCACGTCCTTGTCGACCACCACTTCGGCGATGCCCTGCTCGGTCGGGATGTCGAACATCGTGTCGAGCAGTATCCCTTCGACGATCGAGCGCAGTCCGCGCGCGCCGGTCTTGCGTTCGATCGCGCGCTTGGCAATCGCCTCGAGCGCGTCTTCGGTGAAGGTCAGCGCCACGTCTTCAAGATCGAACAACCGCGCGTACTGCTTGACCAGTGCGTTCTTGGGCTGGCTGAGGATCTTGACCAAGGCCTCGATATCGAGGTCTTCCAGCGTCGCGATCACCGGCAGACGGCCGACGAATTCGGGGATCAGGCCAAACTTGAGGAGATCCTCCGGCTCGGCCTTCTGGAGCAGTTCGCCCACCCGGCGCTTGTCCGGATCGGCGACATGCGCGCCGAACCCGATCGAGCGCTTCTGCAGCCGGTCGGCGATAATCTTGTCGAGCCCGGCGAAGGCCCCGCCGCAGATGAACAGGATGTTGGTCGTATCAACCTGAAGGAATTCCTGCTGCGGATGCTTGCGGCCACCCTGCGGCGGAACAGAGGCAGTGGTGCCTTCCATCAGCTTGAGCAGCGCCTGCTGCACACCCTCGCCCGAAACGTCGCGGGTGATCGAGGGGTTTTCCGCCTTGCGGCTGATCTTGTCGATCTCGTCGATGTAGACGATCCCGTGCTGGGCCTTCTCGACATTATAGTCGCTGGCCTGGAGCAATTTCAGGATGATGTTCTCAACATCCTCGCCCACGTAACCGGCTTCGGTCAGCGTGGTCGCATCGGCCATGGTGAAGGGCACATCGAAGGTCTTGGCGAGCGTCTGGGCGAGCAGCGTCTTGCCGCAGCCGGTCGGGCCAACCAGCAGGATGTTCGACTTCGACAGTTCGACTTCGCCGCCCTTGCCGCTGTGCTTCAGCCGCTTGTAGTGGTTGTGCACCGCCACCGAGAGCACGCGCTTGGCGCGGTCCTGCCCGATCACGTAATCGTTCAGCGTCTCGAAGATGTCTTTCGGGCTGGGAACGTCGCCGCCCTTTTTGCCCGCAATCCCGGCCTTGGTTTCTTCGCGGATGATGTCGTTGCACAGCTCGACGCATTCATCGCAGATGAACACGGTCGGCCCGGCAATCAGCTTGCGCACCTCGTGCTGCGACTTCCCGCAGAAGCTGCAGTACAGGGTGCTCTTGGTGTCAGATCCGCTCAGTTTGGTCATGCTTCCGTCCGTTGCCCCGCTGACGCAGGGGATTCGCCCGACTCTAGTCCGGCAATCACATTTATCAATCCTGCCATAGCATAGGCCAGATTGCCCGTGCCTGAAGCGGGAAGGTTACTATTACCTTTGC